>DATLUU010000215.1:0-6463 GCA_035577885.1 Verrucomicrobiia bacterium | reverse complement strand
ATCGCCACCGCGTTCGCGTTCGTGCCGTCGGCGACCGAGGTGATCGCGCTCGTGAAGCAACGGCTGACCGACGCCCGGTGACAGAACTGTGGGGGCACACGGGGTCCACGCAGAACCCAACGCGCCCAGGAGCGAGCCGATGCCGATGATGAAAGCGTACGCAAGCTTCGATCTCTATCTCGCCGACCAGCCGCCGAAGAATCGGGCGATCATCAAGGCGCTGCGCGCGTTCGTGAAGCGCACGGCGCCGAAGCTCGAGGAGACCGTGAAGTGGGGCAACGGCTGCTGGGTGAAGGGCAAGGCGCCCGTGGCCTACGTCTATTCGGACAAGGGCTTCGTGCAGTTCGGGTTCTTCCGCGGCGCAGCGCTCGATGACAAGAAGGGCCTGCTCGAGGGCAAAGGGCAGTACGTGCGCCACATCAAGGTGCACTCGGCGGCCGACATCGACCGCACCGCATTCGCCGCGCTCCTCCGCCAGGCGATGCGATAGGTCGCGCGGCGCCCGGTCGACGAAAGACCGCGACGTCGCGAGCGTGACGCGCTAAGCTCGCGACCCTGTCCCGGAGGGTCCCCCATGCGCATCGCCCCGGTGTTGCTTGCCGTCGCCCTCGTGTTGCTCGCTCCGGCACGAGCGTTCGCGCAGCACGAGCACGACCACGCTCATACCGTCCCTGAAGGCTTCGGGACCATTCACTTTCCGACCTCGTGCAAGCCCGAGCTCTCTTCCGATTTCGAACGCGCGGTCGCCATGCTCCACTCCTTCGCATACCCGGAAGCGGCCACGGCGTTCGCCGCCGTCGCCGCGAAGGATCCCAACTGCGCGATGGCGCAGTGGGGCATCGCGATGAGCTACTTCCACACCATCTGGGGACCGCCCACGCCGGACGAGTTCGCGGCGGGCAAGGCGGCGTCGGAGAAGGCCACGGCCCTGGCGCCGCGCGCGAGCGCCCGCGAACAGGACTTGATCGCCGCGATCGGCGCCTACTACAAGGGCGACGGCGTCCCGCACGCGACGCGCGTGGTGGCCTACGAGCAGGCGATGGCCACCGCCGCGCAGCGCGATCCAGACGACCACGAGGTGCAGATCTTCTACGCGCTCTCGATGCTTGGCGTGGCGTACAACTCGCCGCCGGACAAGACCTATGCGCGGCAGAAGCAGGCGGCGGCGATCCTCAACGGCCTGCTGCCGCTCGAGCCCAACCATCCCGGCATCGCCCACTACATGATCCACTCGTTCGACTATCCGGAGCTGGCCGAGCTGGCGGTGCCCGCGGCGCGCGCGTACGCGAAGATCGCGCCCGCGGCGCCACACGCGCTCCACATGCCGTCCCACATCTTCACCCGGCTGGGGTACTGGCAGGAGTCGATCTCGTCGAACCTCGCCTCGGCCGCGGCGGCACGGGCGCTCATGGCGCGCACGCATCCGGGCGCGACATCGTACGAGGGGCTGCACGCGATGGACTACCTCGAGTACGCGTACCTGCAGACCGGGCAGGATGCCAGCGCGCGGGCGATCGTCGACTCGACGCAGATCGCGGCCCTCGACGCGCCAGCGTTCCAGGCCGGGTACGCGCTCGCCGCCATCCCCGCGCGGTACGCGCTCGAGCGCCGGGACTGGAAGGCTGCCGCGGCACTCGGCACGCAGCCCGCGAGCTTTCCGTGGGAGAAGTATCCCTACGCCGAGGCGATCGTTCATCTCGCGCGCGCGGTGGGCGCCGCGCACACCGGCGATCTCGCTACCGCGCGGCGGGCGACTGCGCGGCTCGACACGATCCAGGCCGGGCTCCGCGGCCAGAAGGGGTTCGACTGGGCGACCCAGGTGGAGATCCAGCACCGCGAGGCGCAGGCGTGGCTCGCCTACGCCGAGAAGAAGCGTGACCAGGCGGTGACGCTCATGCGCTCCGCGGCGGATCTCGAGGATTCGACCGACAAGCACCCGGTGACGCCGGGCGCGATCCTGCCCGCGCGCGAGCAGTTGGCGGATCTCCTGGTCGAGACCGGCAAGCCCGCTGCGGCGCTGGTGGAGTACGAGGCGTCGCTCAAGGTCTCGCCGGCCCGGCTCAACAGCTACCTGGGCGCGGCGCAGGCTGCGAAGCGCGCCGGCCAGGCCGACAAGGCGAAGATGTACAAGGACCGACTGCTCACGATGTGCGGTGGATCGGTTCCCGATCGCGTCGCGGACGCGGTGGGCAAGTAGCGCCCGGGGTGTCCATGGCCGCCTCGATCCCCGCCGAAGACCGCGGCGGCCTCATCGTCTCGCGCTACGCGCGGATCGCCGGCGTTGCGATGCTGCTGTCGATCGTGTTCGGACTCCTGGGCGAGATGATCCTGCCGGACCGGATCGTCGTCGCACGGGACCCGGCGGCGACCGCGGCGAACATCCTCGGGAACCCGATGCTGTTCCGGCTGACCTTCGCGGCGTACCTCGTCGAGGCACTCTGCGACATCGCCCTGTGCGTGTTCTTCTACATCCTGCTCGAGCCGGTGGACAAGCGCCTGGCGCTGCTGAGCGCGTTCTTCGGCATCGCCTCGATGGTGATGTACGCCGTGGGCCAATCGAGCTTTTTCGCGTCGTACCTCGTGCTCGGTGACTCGCCAGGCATGACTTCGTTCTCCACGGACCAGCGGAACGCGCTCGCGTATCTCGCGCTCCGGATCGCCGGCACGATCGGCTGGCTCTTCCTCTGCCTCTACGGCATCGCGTCCATGATCCGCGGCTACCTGATCGCGCGCTCGGGCTACCTGCCGAAGCTCCTCGGGATCCTGTTCATCATCGGCGGCGCCTGCTTCTTCCTGCGCTCCGCGACCTACCTGCTCGCGCCGAAGTACAGCTCGCCGATCCTGCTGCTGCCCATGGCGCTCGCCGGGATCCCGACGATGTTGTGGCTCCTGTTCCGGGGCATCGACCCGGCGCGGGTCCGGGGCTGAGCTACGACGTCGACTTCCGTCGCCGCAGTTCGAGCGGCGGCGTTGGGCAGGCGTGGTCGTTCCGTGGACGCTGGCCGATCAGGAGGGCTCGGCAGCACGCCCCGCGAGGCTGCCGACGTGGACGTCGTGACGCAGCAGCCAGGCGGCGAACGCCCCCGACGCCGCTGCAAGCCCGGCACCGAACACGACGTGCGACACCGGCGACACCGACGGCAGCCAGCTCGCGAGCACGCCGACCACGGCAGCGGCGGCCCACGACAGCGCGACGGTCCGCCGGCGCGACAGCCCGGCCGCCTGCATGCGCAGGGCGAAGTGGTCGGGACTGCCGCGCCACCACGCCATGCCGCGCCGGGTGCGAACGACGATCAGGAACGTCACCTCGAACAGGAACGGCGCAACCGCCGCGACCGCCATCAGGCCGTCGGGCCAGCGTCCGAGCAACGGGAACGAGATCCACGCGAGCGCGTAGCCGAGCAGGTGCGATCCGGCATCGCCCATGAAGATGCTGGCCGGGGGCCGGTTGAACACCAGGAACCCGGCGCACGCCGCTGCGAGCCCCCACGCCAGCGGGCGCATCCCCGGGTTCCAGGCGCCGAGGAACGCGAAGCCGATCGCCGCGATCCCACCGGCGAGCCCGTCGCACACGTCGGTGACGTTGACCGCGTTGACGAGCAGCACGATCCACGCGACCCGCAGCGCCGCATCGAGCGCGCCGATGCCGGAGGGGCCGCCGCCGCGCGCGAGCCACGCGGCGAGGCCGGCGAGCGCGAGCTGGAAGATGAGCTTGGCGAGCGGACGGAGCGGACGCAGGTCGTCCCACAGCCCGAGTGCCAGGTAGCCGGCCGCCGGTAGCACGAACGCCCGCCCGCAGGTGCCGGGAACCAGCAGCATCGCCGTGGCGATCCCGAGCGCGATGCCGACGCCGCCCAGGTACGCGGTGGGCGCGCGGTGCTGCGGAACGATCGGGTTGGGCTTGGCGACGAAGCCGGCGCGGCGCGCCAGCCCTCGCACCAGCCAGGTGCCGAGCGCGCCGCCGAGCGCGCCGGCCGAGAGCAGCGCGGCCGTCGCGCTCATCGCGCGGGTGCCAGCTCCGGCTCGGGAACCGCTTCCAGATCGTGGAGCAGCGCGTCGCCCTGGGCGAAGCCGTCGCGCATCACTTGGGCCATCGACGAGTACTCCCAGCGGCCGTAGCGGCCGACGGGATGGATGCCGAGGCCGCGGAGCACCGACAGCGCCCGCTGGACCAGGCGCTCCACGTGGTGCTCGAACACGACGTAGCCGTACTCGCAGACTTCGACGTGGGCATCGACGATCGTGCTGCCGCGCGGCAGGACGCCGACGCGCTCGATCTCGCCGCGCACCCGCGCGAGCACCTCGGCGCGGTCGGGCACCGGCTGCCCGGCGGGCTGCGTGACCTCGGCCATCAGGCCCCAGCCGTCCCGCGGCGCCGAGGCGGGATCGAAGCGGTGCATGAACACCAGCCGCGTGAAGCTCAGCGATGGATCGGTGAAGTAGCGCCAGTGGCCGGTGTTCTTGGGCCGTGGGCCGCGCACGCTGAAGCAGGGCGTCAGCACCCGGTTGTACGGTAGCCGCGCCGGGGCCGCGGCGAGGTCGCGAGGCAGCCCGCGCACCAAGCCCAGCGTCACCGGCAGTGGCAGGGTGCACACCAGCGCGTGCCGGTAATGGAAGCGCGACTCATGACCGTCGTGCTGAGTCACCACCTCGCGCCGCGTCGGATCGATCGACTGGACCCCGTGCCCGAAGCGCACGTCGTGGACGTGCCGCGCCAGCGCGTGGCTGAGCGCGCCCATGCCCCGGGGCCCCTGGGACGGTCGCGGGTACCAGCCGCGCGCGTTGTAGGGCGCAAACGCAGCGGCCTGGGGCAGCGAGCCCTTCACCACCGACTCGAAGTCGGGGCGCTGGATGTTCCAGTGGAACCCGCTCGCCGACAGTCCGTCGAGCGGCCGCTTCCACATCTTCTGGTTGTAGGGGAAGAAGAACTCGTCGCACATCGCGCGGCCGAACGTCCGGAGCAGCATCTCCTCGTAGTTCGCGGCCGGTGGCGAGGCGGGTCCGAACGTGGTCGCTGCGAGATCGGTGAGGCAGCGCGCGATGACGTCGGCGGGCAGCTCGCGCAGGTGCCCCTGGAACGGGAAGCGCGCGCGCCCCGACATCGACTCGACCCACGCCTCGGGCGGACACGGCTGGAGATCGGCGCCCATCATCGCGTGCACCCGGCGCTCGGTGTCGGGGTCGGCGAAGTAGAGCAGGTGCAGCACGTGGTCGAACCAGTACCCGCCCCGGGCGAACGTGCGCACCAGGCCGCCGGCCTCGGCCTCGCGCTCGAGCACGATCGCACGCGCGCCGAGCGCCGACGCGGTCGCGAGTCCGGCGAGCCCGCCGCCCAGGACCAGAACATCCGTGTCGTGTGTCATGACCGTGCTCCCCCGGGCGCTTCACACACCAGCACGTAGGTGCGGTCCGATCCGGGCAGCGTGTGGATGCGCAACGCCGACGGTGCGAGCCGCATCCCGCGGCGGCGGACGTCGTCCCCGGTGAAGTAGTGGAGCTTCGAGCCGTGGAGGCCGTGCCACACCGTTCGCAGCCACGACCGCGGCGGAACCGAATGCGGGAAGCTGGCGACCAGCCGGCGGCGGGTCCGCGACCACATCGCCCCGAGGAACGCACCGGGGTCGGCGACGTAGTCGAAGACGCCGAGCGCCACCACGCAGTCGAAGCGTTCGGCGCCGAGCGGATGCGTCATGAAGTCGCCCTTCGCGTACTCGCACACGCCCGCGACGCCCCGACGCACGGCGTGCGACGTCGCGACCTGGACCATTTCGCCCGCGACGTCGATCCCGAGCACCCGGGTCGCGCCGGCGGCGGCGAGGCGCACGCCCAGCTCGCCGGTGCCGCAACCGATGTCGAGCACCGAGCGCGCGCCGGCATCGCGGCACTCGTCGAGCGCAACCGTCATGCGCCTCAGCACCGCGCGACGGAAGCGACGGTTGAGCTTCCAGCGCACGCTGCCGACCGGCGCCGAGTAGATGGCATCCCAGTCACCGTGGTGGAGGTCGAAGTAGCCGCTCACGTTCCCGCCTCGACGGGCTCGAACGCCCGCTGCAGGCCCAGGTACTCGCGCATCGGCATGAACGCGAATTCGCCGAGCAGCCGCCGCAGGCGCGACGCCGCGCCCTTGACGCCGACGGCGTGGCGCAGCCGCAGGCCCAGCGATCCCGGCGCCGACGGCTTTCCGGGATCGAGCTCCCACGGATGGATGTAGAACACGGCGCGGCGCCCGGCGCGCCCGAGCGCCTCGAGACGCGCGGCGAACCAGCGATACGGCAGGGCGCGGAAGTAGACGCCGCCGCAGCCGATCCGGCCGTGGTAGGTGGTCACCGGGATCTCCTGGATCCGCGCACCCGACGGACTGGTGACGAGCGTCGGTTCTTGAACATGGCCGGGGATGCCGTAGCGCGGATTCGAGCCCGGGAACACGCTCGAGCTGTAGGTGTGGCCGGCCCGCGCGATGCAG
>DATLUU010000214.1:0-4709 GCA_035577885.1 Verrucomicrobiia bacterium | reverse complement strand
TCACCGCCGGGGTGGGCAAGGCCGGGGCGCTGATCCCGCCGTTCGAATACCACGTGCTCGAGAACGCCGGCGACACGCCCGCGATCACGCTGCACGTCTACGGCGGTGAGATGACGCACTGCCACATCTTCGAGCCGGTCGCCGACGGCTGGCTGCGCAAGTACCGCGAGCTCAGCTACACCGCGTGAGCACGGCCCCGGGCCCGGCCGCGCCCGCCGCCGCGTTCCGCGCCGCATTCCCCGGCCTCGTGGTGAGCGCGATGCTCGCCACGATCGCGTTCCTGCTCGCCGACCAGCCGTTCTTCAAGGACACGCTCCGCGTCTCGGCGCTGCTGCTTGTGATCCTGGTCGGGATGGCGCTCAGGACGATCATGGCGATCCCGGCCTGGGCGGAGCCCGGCGTGCGCGTGGCGCAGCGGCCGATCCTGCGCTGGGCGGTCGCGGGGCTCGGGTTCCGGCTCTCGCTCGGCGAGATCCTGAAGATCGGCGGCCCCGCGCTCATCGTGGTGGTCACGAGCACGTTCACGGCACTCCTGCTCGGCTGGTGGGTGGGGCGGCGGCTCGGGCTCTCGGACAAGCTTGCGACGCTGCTCGCCGTGGGCGGCGGCATCTGCGGCGCCTCCGCCGTGGTGGCGGCCGACTCCGTCGTGCAGGCGGACAAGCGCGACTCGGCGCTGGCGCTCGGCATCATCACGCTCCTGGGCACGATCGGCATCGTCGCCTATCCGTGGATCGGACGCGCCGCCGGCATGGGGAACTTCCTCTACGCCGTCTGGGACGGCGCGAGCCTGCACGAGATGGCGCAGGTGGTGGCCGCGGCGTCGGCGTTCAGCCGCGAGACGACGAGCGTCGCCACGGTCGTGAAGCTCGTGCGCATCACGCTGCTGGCCCCCGTCGTCTTCGGGCTCGCGTGGCGGATGCAGGCCGCCGAGCGCACCGGCAAGTCCACGGTGCATGCGGGCAGCCCGCGGGTCTCGCCGGTGCCGTGGTTCCTCGTGTTGTTCGTGATCTTCGCGGCGATCAACACCCTCGGCTGGCTGCCGAAGGACTGGGTGCAGCTGATCCAGCGGGGCGACGTGTGGCTGCTCTGCGTGGGCATGGCGGGCGTGGGGCTCCAGACCAGCTTCCACGACCTCGGCCGCGCCGGCTTCGCCCCGATCGCCGCGGGCGCGGCGCAGTGGGTGATGCTGGCGGCGATCTCGTTCGGGCTCGCTTCGCTGCTCGCTCGATAGCGAACGACCCGGCGTCCGCCGCGCCCCGTCTTCCCGCGCGCCGAGCGCAGCTTCCGGCAGCGCAGCGCACCGCACGACCTGCCATTTCTGCAGGCCCGATGCTGCCAACCTGACAGGATGTCCGCGCGCCGTCGTGGCTCCTCACTTCGAGGTCCCGCGTAACTGACAGTTGCTGCGTGTCCGCGACCAGAACTGACCGCAAGGCGCCGTGGCACGGGTCATGCGCAAATACCGCTTGCCAACACACCCCGTCCGAGGAGGCCCCTTGCGCGGACCGGTCCTGCTCTCGCTGCTGCTCGCCCTGGCCCTCGCCTCTCGGGCCGAGGCCGGCGTCGTCACCGTCTCGCCGATCCGCGACAACACGCTGTTCGAGGACGCGCAGGGCGACACGAGCAACGGCGCCGGGCCCGCGATCTACGCGGGGCGCAACTCGCAGGACCTGACGCGGCGCGCGCTCATCGCCTTCGACTTGGTGGGCGTCGTGCCCGCGGGCGCGGCCATCGACTCGGTGGTGCTCACGCTCGAGGTCTCGAGCGCGCCTGACCTGGTGCCCCGGAGCTTCACACTCCACCGCGTGTTCGCCGACTGGGGCGAGGGAAGTTCGTCCACGGCGGGCGGGTCGGGCGCGCCCGCCACGGCCTCCGACGCCACCTGGCTCCACACGTTCTACCCCTATCGCTTCTGGCTCTCGCCCGGCGGGGACTTCGCCCCGGCGGCGAGCGCCGAGCAGCAGGTGGTCGACGTCGGCAGCTACTCGTGGACCGGCCCCGCGATGACGGCGGATGTCGGCCGGTGGCTGAACCATTCCGAGACCAACTTCGGCTGGCTGGTGCGCGGCGAGGAGACCGGCCCGCGCACCGTCCGCCGATTCGATTCGCGCGAGAGCGCGGGCCGACCGCCCACGCTCTCGATCCACTACTCCTATCCCGTCGCGACGCGCCCCGCGAGATGGGGCGCGCTCAAGGCGCTATACCGGTGAGGTATGCCATGCCCCTTCGTCCTGAAACCCAGTCCGGGCCGGGAGCGCCGCCGCGAGTGGCGGTTCGCCCTCGGCTCGTTCGACTCTTGCTCGCGATCCTGGGCGGCCTGCTCCCGTCGATCGCGGCCGCGACCGTGGTCTCTATCCCCGCCCTCAAGGACAACACGCTCTATGAGAACGCCACCGGCTCGGTGAGCAACGGCGCAGGTGAGTACGTCTTCACCGGCCGGACCAAGGACGGCGTGCGCCACCGCGGGGTGATCGCGTTCGACATCGCCGGCAGCATCCCCGCCGGAGCCGCGATCAACAGCGTCACGCTCACGCTCCACCTCTCGCGCGAGGCGAACAGCACGCTGCGATTCACCTCGCTCCAGCGCGCGCTCGCCGACTGGGGCGAGGGCACGTCGAACGCGGGGCAGAACGAGGGCCAGGGCGCGCCGTCCACCACGAACGACGCCACCTGGATCCATCGCTTCTACCCCTCCACGCTCTGGAGCACGCCGGGCGGCGACTACGCAGGGGGCGCCAGCGCGTCGCTCGGCGTGACCGGGAACGGCTTCTACTCCTGGACCGGCGCTGGGCTCGTCCTCGACGTGCAGGGCTGGCTCGATTCGCCGGCGAGCAACTTCGGCTGGGTGATCCTCGGCGACGAGAGCGTGGTCGAGACCAGCAAGCGCTTCGACAGCCGCGAGAACGGCCAGACCGCCAACCGCCCGGTGCTGACCGTCGACTATTCCACGACCGTCGCCACGGGCGCCTGCTGCCAGCCGTCCGGCACCTGCTCCTCGGTCACGGCGGCCCAGTGCGCGAGCCTCGGCGGCACCTACCAGGGCGACAACACCACGTGCTCGCCCAACCCGTGCCCGGCGACGGCCAGTTTCGTGGCCGCGAAGGACAACACGCTCTACGAGAGCGCGTCGGGGACGCTCAGCAACGGCGCGGGCACGAAGCTGCTCGCGTCCAAGAGCTCCACCAACCTGATCCGCCGCGGCCTGCTCCAGTTCGACCTGTCCTCGATCCCCGCCGGCGCCACGATCCAGAGCGCGACGCTCACGCTCTACAACGCGGAGGCGTCCAACTCCGCCACGCTTTCGCTCTACCGTGCGACGGCGAGCTGGGGCGAGGGCACGTCGCTCGCCACGGGCACCGAGGACGCGGGCGCTCCGCCCACGACCGGCGATGCGACCTGGATCCACCGTTTCTATCCCGGCACGAGCTGGACCACGGCGGGCGGTGACTTCGCGGCCACCGCGAGCGCCAGCGCCACCGTGGTGGGCGTGGGCTCCTATGCGTGGACCTCGGCGGCGCTCGCCGCCGACGTGCAGGCCTGGGTCGACAACCCGGCGAGCGACTTCGGCTGGGTGCTGCGCGGCAAGGAGAGCGGCGCCGGCAACGCGCTCAAGCGCTTCGAGAGCCGGCAGAGCACCGACGTCCCGCATCGGCCGCGGCTCGACGTCAGCTACTTCGCACCGCCGCCCGTCCCCACGGGCGCCTGCTGCCTGCCGGACGGCTCGTGCGACACGCTGAGCGCGGCGCAGTGCTCGGCGGCGGGCGGGACGTATAACGGCGACGGCACCTCGTGCACGACCGGCCTCTGCCCGCTCGTGCTCACGCCGTACGTGGACGCGCTACCGCGTCCCGCGGTCGCCGTGCCCGTGAGCGGCACCGCGGGCGGCACCGCCAGCTACGTCATGAACATCCGCGAGGTGACGCAGCAGCTCCACCGCGATCTCCCGCCAACGCGCGTGTGGGGCTACGCCGGCGGCTACCCGGGACCGACGATCGAGGCGAGCACGGGGCAGCCGGTGACCGTGACGTGGGTGAACGACCTCAGGGACTCGACCGGCGCGCTGCGCACCACGCACTACCTGCCCGTCGACCTCTGCCTGAGCGGTCCGGACGAGGCGGGCCCGACGGCGCGCGTGGTCGCCCACCTGCACGGCGGCCACGTGCCCGCGGCGGTGGACGGCTATCCCGAGGCCACGATCCTGCCCGGCCAGCAGACGACGTACGTGTACCCCAACAACCAGCCCGCGGGCACGCTGTGGTACCACGACCACGCCATGGGCATCACGCGGTTGAACGTCATGATGGGCCTCGCCGGCTTCTACCTGGTGCGCGACGCGGCCGAGAACGCGCTCGGCCTGCCCTCGGGCGAGTACGAGATCGCACTGGCGATCCAGGACCGGTCGTTCAACCCGAACGGCTCGCTCCTGTATCCGGCCATGTGGATGGATCACTTCTTCGGCGACAAGATGCTGGTGAACGGGAAGGTGTGGCCCTACCTGCAGGTGAAGCGCGGCAAGTATCGGTTCCGGCTCCTGAACGGCTGCACCTCGCGCACGCTCCACCTCTCCCTCTCCAACGGCGCCACGTTCCAGGTGATCGGCACCGAACTGGGACTACTGCCCACTCCAATCACGCGCACATCACTGCTACTAATGCCCAACGAGCGCGCGAACATCGTAGTCAACTTCGCCACATATGCCACCAACACGC
>DATLUU010000213.1:0-3653 GCA_035577885.1 Verrucomicrobiia bacterium | reverse complement strand
CGACAAGCTGCGCTACGCACAGGAGCTGCTCGGCCACCAGGTCCCCGACGGCGACATCGCGACCGTGCTCGACCGGGCGCTCGATCTGCTCGTCGAGCGGCCCGAGCGGACGAGATTCGGGATCACGGACCGGCCCGGTCGCCCCGGCGCGACGCCCGCGCCGGGAAGCCACTACGTTCCCGCCCACGTGAAGCGGGTCGTCGTGAAGCGCGACCAGTGCCGCTGCGCGTACGTGAGCGAATCGGGACGGCGCTGCGAAGCGCGCAAGCGGCTCGAGTTCGACCACGAGGTCCCGGTCGCGCGCGGCGGCGAGTCCACGGTCGAGAACGTGCGACTGCGCTGCCGGGCGCACAACCAGTACGAAGCCGAACGCACGTACGGTGCGGAGTTCATGCGTCGCAAGCGCGAGGAGAGCGCCGAGCGGCGGGCCCGGTCGAAAGCGCGGCCGGTCGTGGAGAGAGCCCAAGCATGTGCCGCCGCGCAGGAAGCCGCCGCGCACCCCGGCGAGGACGACGTCTTCCGCTGCCTGCTTGCGCTTGGCTACCGGATCAGCGAGGCGCGCTGGGCGATGGCACGGTCCGGCGAGATGCCCGGCGCGACGGATGAGGAGCGCGTGAAGCGGGCGCTCGCCCAGTTCCCCCAGCGGGCGACCCGGGTCGACCGGTCCGGCTGTGTTGCGGCGGAGCGAGCGGAGGCTGTCGCGAGTCCCACTGCGACGTCGTGAGGGTCCCCGGAAGAGCCTATTGCCGGCCGCTCACCCTGAGCGGGCCTGCGGATGGCCTACGCCGTCGCGTTCGCCGATGCCAGCCGCTGCTCGAGCGCGTTCAGCTCGTCGCGGAGTCCCTGCGGGAGCCGCGAGCCGAACTTCTGGAAATGCTGTTTCATCACCGGCAGCTCGTTCGTCCAGCCCTCGATGTCGACGCGCAGCAGCTCGTCGAGCGCCGAGTCCGCGAGCTTCAATCCGGTGACGTCGAGCGCGCCGGGTGCGGGCAGCCGACCGATGGGCGTGTCCACCGCCTGCGCAGTGCCGTGCACGCGCTCGAAGATCCACTTGAGGACGCGGCTGTTCTCGCCGTAGCCCGGCCACAGGAACTTGCCGTCCGCGCCCTTCCGGAACCAGTTCACGTAGAAGATGCGCGGCAGCTTCGCCGGGTCGGCCTGCGCGCCGAGCTTCAGCCAGTGCGCGAAGTAGTCGCCCATGTGGTAGCCGCAGAACGGCAGCATCGCCATCGGGTCGTGGCGCAGGGCGCCGACGGCGCCCGCGGCGGCAGCGGTGGTCTCGCTGCTCATGATCGAGCCCAGGAACGTGCCGTGCTGCCAGGACAGGGCCTCGTTGACGAGCGGCACCGTGGTGGCGCGGCGGCCGCCGAAGAGGATCGCCGAGATCGGCACGCCCGCGGGGTCCTCCCACTCGGGAGCCATCACCGGGCACTGCCGCGCGGGCACGCAGAAGCGCGCGTTCGGATGCGACGCCTTCCGAGCGCTCGCGGGCGTCCACGGCCGGCGCAGCCAGTCGCTGAGCGATGCCGGCGCGGTGTCGGTCATCTCCTCCCACCACACGTCGCCCTCGGGCGTCAGCGCGCAATTCGTGAACACCGTGTTGGTGGCGATCGTCGCCATGGCGTTCGGGTTCGACTTGAGGCTCGTGCCCGGCGCCACGCCGAAGAAGCCGGCCTCCGGGTTGATGGCGTAGAGCCGGCCGTCGGCGCCGAACTTCATCCACGCGATGTCGTCGCCCACCGTCTTCACCTTCCAGCCCGGCAGCGTGGGGTTGAGCATCGCCAGGTTGGTCTTGCCGCACGCCGAGGGGAACGCAGCGGCGACGAACGCGCTCCGGCCCTTCGGGTCCGTGAGCTTGAGGATCAGCATGTGCTCGGCCATCCAGCCTTCGTCGCGCGCCTTGACGGAGGCGATGCGCAACGCGTGGCACTTCTTCCCCAGCAGCGCGTTGCCGCCGTAGCCGGAGCCGAACGACCAAATCTCGCGCGTCTCCGGGAAGTGGGTGATGTATTTCGTCTTGGCGTTGCACGGCCACGGCGAGTCGGGCGCCAGCGGCTTCTCGAGCGGCACGCCCACCGAGTGCAGGCCACGGACGAAATCCTCGCTCGCGCCCAGCGCTTCCAGCACCCGCGTGCCCACACGTGCCATGATATGCATGCTCGCCACCACGTAGGGCGAATCCGTGATCTCCACGCCGATGCCCGCGATCTTCGAGCCGATCGGGCCCATGCTGTAGGGGATCACGTACATCGTGCGGCCCTGCATGGCGCCGTCGAACAGCCCGCGGAGCATCTGCTTCGTCTCCTCGGGGTCGCGCCAGTGGTTCGTGGGGCCGGCGTCGTCCTTGGACTTGGAGCAGATGAACGTGAACTCCTCGACCCGGGCGACGTCCGCAGGGTCGGACCTGACGAAGACACTGCCGGGCCGGCGCTGCTCATCCAGGCGGATCGCGGTGCCGCCCTGCACCATCAGCCGAAGCATCTCCGCGTACTCGCCCGCCGATCCATCACACCAGACCACGTTCTCGGGCCGGCACATCGCCCGCATCTCCTCGACCCACGCCAGCAACTTGGCATTGGCGGACTTGGCACTCATGGCATCTCCGGTCGGACTTCTCTATCGTGGGGGCGGCACTCGGCGCCCGAAGCTGGGCGCGCACAGAGTCTTAGAAGTCACAGTTTAGTCCGCGTGCGACGCAGCCGCAACGGGCGCGGTTGGAACGCGTTGCCCGTGTAACCATCCCGGAGCCCCGATTGCCGCGAACGCTCGACTGGCAGCACCTGCTCCCGGAAGGCCGTGAAGCGAGCGAGGCGGAGGCGGCGTCGCCCGCCCGCTCGCCGTTCCAGCGCGACCACGACCGAATCTTGTTCAGTGGCTCGTTCCGCCGCCTGGCCGACAAGACGCAGGTGTTCCCGCTGCCGTTCGACGACCACGTCCACTCGCGGCTCACGCACAGTCTCGAGGTGGCGACGATCGGGCGCTCGCTCGGCACGCTCGTGGGCCGCAAGCTCGCATCACTGGGCGCCACGATGCCCGCGGGGCGCGACGCGCGCGACGTGGGCGACTGCGTGGCAGCCGCCTGCCTGGCGCACGACCTCGGCAATCCCCCGTTCGGCCACATCGGCGAGTCGGCGATCCAGGAGTATTTCGCGAAGCAGGCGCCTTCGGGGCTTCTGGACCCCCTGACCGAGCGCGAGCGGCAGGACCTCCTCAGGTTCGAGGGGAATGCCCAGGCGTTCAGGATCCTCACCCGGCTCGAGCGCCCCTGGCGCCGTGGCGGGCTCGCCCTCACCCACGCCACGATCGGCGCGTTCTTGAAGTACCCCTGCACGTCCGACGTCGCCGCCGGTCGCCCGGGTGGGCGTAGCGCCAAGAAGCACGGGTTGATGGCCGCGGAGCTGGCCACCTGGGAGCGGATCGCGCCCGAGTTGGGCCTGGAGCGCCGGCGGGCCGGCGTCGACCACTGGCCGCGACACCCGCTCGCGTTCTTGACCGAGGCCGCGGACGACGTCGCCTACCTGCTGCTGGACCTGGAAGACGGCCTGCGTCTCCGGCGGCTCACGGAGGCGGAGTACACGCGGCTCGTGGAGCCGCTGTGCGCCCCCGGCCACGCCGCCGAGCGGCGTGGGGACACCCCCAGCGACCGCAACGAG
>DATLUU010000212.1:0-6541 GCA_035577885.1 Verrucomicrobiia bacterium | reverse complement strand
CGCTGACGCCGGAGGGCGGCCTTTCCGACTCCCCGCACCTCACGTTCCGCACCGTGCTGAAAGACCTGGCGCCGGGCGCCCACCTGCTCTCGGTGCGCGCGGTGGACGCAGCGGGGAACGCGGCGACGCGCGCCGTTCGGGTGAGCGTCGCCGCACGGAAGTGAGCGCGTTCGAGGCGCTCCTGGAAGCCGTGCGCAAGGTCTGCGACGGCCAGCGCACGCTCGACGACGTGCGCGCGCTCACGCGTTTCCACCGCATCCAGTCGAGTCCCGGCTACGACGCCGCCGCCGACTGGCTGGAGGAGGCGATCCGCCGTGCCGGGCTCGTGCCCGAGCGGGTGAAGGTCGCGGCCGACGGCCGCACGCGCCACCTGGGATTCCCCATGCCCGAAGGCTGGCGTTGCCGCCAGGCGCGCGCCACGCTCCACGGCGCGCGCGGCATCGAGCCGCTCGCGGACTTCTCGCAGGCGCCCCTGTCGATCGTTCAGCGCAGCGATCGCGCGCGCGGCCGCTTCCCGCTCGTGGCGCTCGCGGGCGTGGACGCGCTCGATCGCACGGACGTGCGCGGGAAGGTGGTCGTGAGCCCGAGCCCGGTGCAGCGGCTGCACGAGCGCGCGGTGATCGAGCACGGAGCGGCCGGGATCGTGGCCTATGGCCGGCGGTTGATGCCGCCGGTGCGCACCGCGGAGCATGACCGTGACGCGCTCGCCTACACGTCGTTCTGGTGGCTCGGCGACCGGCCGCGCGGCTGGGGCGTGGTGGTGAGCCCGGCGCGCGCCGCCGGGCTGCTCGAGCGGCTCGCCGCGGGAGAGTCGCTCGACATCGAGATCGACTTCGACTGCGAGCGCTTCGCGGGCGAGACCTCGCTCGTCACCACCACCGTGCCCGGCACGCTCCCGGGCGAGGTGCTGGTCACCGGGCACCTCTGTCATCCGCAGCCCGGCGCCAACGACAACGCCTCCGGAGCCGCCGCGGTGCTCGAGTGCGCGCGGGTCCTCGCCACCCTCGCGGATCGCGGCGCGCTCGGAACTCCGAGGCGGACCGTGCGCTTCTTGTGGATGCCTGAGTTCACGGGCACCTACGCCTGGCGCTCGCTCCGGCCGGAGAGTGCCGGATCGACCGTGGCGGCGGTGAACCTCGACATGGTGGGGGAGTCGCAGGCGGATTGCGGCAGCACGTTCCTGCTCGAGCAGGCGCCGCACTTCATGGGCTCGTTCGCCGACGAGCTGCTCGCGCGCATCCGCAACGCGGCGCAGGACTGGGTGCGCGACTTCTCGGGAGCGGGCCACTACTCGCTGGCGCGGCTCGCGGAGGTGCCGTACTCGGGCGGCAGCGACCACGCGCTGTGGCTCGACCCGTCCGCGGGCGTGCCGTGCCCGATGTTGATCCAGTGGCCCGATCGCTACTACCACTCCGACCTCGACACGCCCGAGCGTTGCGATCCCGACTCGTTGGCACTCGCCGCGCGCGCGGCCGCGACCTACGCCGGGTTCCTCGCGGCGCTGGGTCCGCGCGAGCTGCCGTGGCTCATCGACCTGGTCGCACGCGCCACGCGACGGCGGCTGCTCGCGGCGCTCGACCGGCCGGATCCGGCGTCCGCCTGCCGGGCCGAGCGCGAGCGCGGGCAGCGCGCGCTCGCGAGCGTGCACCGCCTGACGCGCGGCCTGCCCGCCGCGCGGGCGCTCGCGACCACGCTCGCCGCGCACCTGCCGCACGCGGTGGAGGCGCTCGAGGGCTTCTGGGAGGGGGAGATCGAGCCCGCGCTCAAAGGGGCGTCGCGCGTCCCCGTGCCGCCGCCCGGGCGCGTGCCGCGGCCGCTGGGTGAGGCGCTGCCGCCGCCCATGCGCTGGCTCGCCGAGGGCTGGGAGTCGCTGGCGGAGCGCGATCGCGCGCGGCTGCTCGCGCTCGAGGCCGCGATCCCCGGCGGCTCGACCGCGCTCGATCTCGCCTGGTTCGCGTGCGACGGCGAGCGCGGTGTCGGCGACATCGCGGCGATGCTCGCGCGCGAGGGCTGGCCGGTGACGCCGGATCAGCTCGAGGAGTGGTTCGAGTTCGCGGCGAAGCTCGGCTTCACCGCGTGGCGCGACTGACTCAGCGCGCGCTGTCCGCGGGTACGGCAGCGGGCTTCGGCTTCGCGGGTTTCGTCTTCGCACTCGTCGCGGGCAGCAGTCGCGCGTGCCGGATCATCGCCAGCCGGCCCGGATTCGCATTGTTCCCGACTCGGGCGATGTCCGTGCGTGCGGCAAGGCCGACGATGCTGTCGATCGCGGCCCAGCCACTCACCACCTGGCCGAACACGGTGTAGCCGCCGTCCAGGTTCGGAAGGTCGCGGAGCGCGATGTAGAACTGCGAGCCGTTCGAAGCGCGCTCCGGGTTCACCGCATCGCTCATTCGTGCCATGGCCACCGCGCCCTTCACGTGCGGCGCCTGGATCTCCGCGGGGAGGGTGTAGCCGGGGCCGCCGTCGCCGTCGTTGAACGGGTTCTCGTCGCGCGAGTTGGGGTCCCCGCCCTGGATCACGAAGCCGGGCACGACGCGGTGGAAGGTGAGGCTGTCGTAGAAGCCCTGCTTCACGAGCCGGGTGAAGTTCGCCACCGTCTGCGGCGCGTCCTCGGGATCGAGCTCGATGACGATGTCGCCGCACACGGTCTCCAGCACCACGCGCGGCCGCGGCGGGCTCGCGGGCGCCGCGGCGAGGAGCACGGGGAGGCAGGCGAGCAGCGCCAGTCCAGCGGGCCAATGATGGCGAGCGGCGCGTGGCATCGGGCAGTCGAGCCTTCCGGCGGTGCGTGAGCGACGGGCGGAGTGGTGATCGTTCAGTATCGCGTGCTCGGTCGACGACGATTTCAAGTCCCGGTCAAGGAGTTGGCGTTCGCGCCACGACTGGTATAATCCACGGCCGCTCTCGCTCACCGCTCCTCGATCCGCGCCGCGACGCCCCAGTGTCGCCCGGTGCGGCCGCGGTCGCGGCGATGCGAGAAGTACCATTCGGGCTCGCAGCAGGTGCACGCGCCGGTGTCCTCCAGTTGCTCCGGCCGCACACCCGCGGCGGCGAGCGCGATCCGCGCCGCGGTCGGCAGGTCCAGGCGGGGCTTCCCGCCGGTGGCCCGCACGGCCTCGGACGGGAACCGCGCGGCGACATCCTCACCCACCTCATAGCAGCAACCCCGGATCGCGGGGCCGATCGCCACGCTCACGGCGTCGGGCGCGCAGCCGGCGAGCCGGCACACCGCGTCGAGCGCGGCGACCGGCATCGCTTCGGCCGTGCCGCGCCAGCCGGAGTGGGCGGCGGCCACGACGCCCGGGGCGTGATAGAGCAGCGACATGCAGTCCGCGGTCGTGACCGCGAGCACCACGTCCGGATGGCGCGTCACCAGCGCGTCGCAGTCGGGATGGTGCCCGGGAGCGACCACCTCCACCACCCGCGCTCCGTGCACCTGGCCCGCCGTGGCCAGGCGACCGGGCGAGAGCGCCGCGAGCTCGAGCAGCCGCGCGCGGTTCTCGTGAACGGCAGCGGGGTCGTCGGCGGTGGAGCGGCCGAGGTTCAGCGAGTCGAACGGTGCGTGGCTCACGCCACCGCGCCGCGTGGAGAAGAGCAGCGCGGCATCGGGGCGGCGTTCCCGCGGCCGCCAGTGGGGGATCGCGGTCGTCTGGTCGAGCGTCCACATGGGCGCGGCACGCTAGGGATGACGGTGGCGGAGCGTCAAGCGGAGAATGTCGTAAGCCCACAGGGGGGAGCACGGTCGGTGAACGGACGCGCGTGGATCTTGGGGCTCGGGCTGGTGCTGGTCGTCTTCGCGGGATTCTCGGCGCACGCGCAGGCGCCGGCGGCTCCGGGTGCCAAGGCGGCCCCGGCGCAGCCGGTGGCCATCGCCACCGTGGGCCCGAGGCGCGTGAGCCGCGATGAATACGATCGCCGGCTGGCGATGGCCGAGCAGCAGTTCGCGGCCCGCGGCCCCGAGACTCCCGCCGAGTACAAGGACGTGCTCCGGCGACAGATGCTGGAGACGCTCATCCGGCTGAACCTGCTCGTGCTCGAGTCGCAGCGGGTGGGGATCGCCGTGAGCACGGCCGAGGCCGAGTCCTCGCTCCAGCGCGACCCGTTCTTCAGTCCCAACGGCACGTTCGATCCGCAACGCTGGCAGCTCACGCGCGCCTCGCAGCCCGAGCGCTTCCAGGGCGCGCTTCAGCTGTCGAAGGAGCAGGTCGGCGCGCGCCGCCTCGATGCCCAGCTCCAGGCGAAGTTCCGCCCCGACGACGCGGCGCTGCGCGCCAAGGCGCTGCGCCAGCTGCGCCGCGCGGATACGGAGGACCTGTCGCTCGCGGTGGCTGGATTCGCCGGCAACTACCCCGAGCCGCGCGAGCTCGACGTGGTGCGCTACTACAAGGACCACGCCGCCGAGTTCCGGCGTCCGGACCGCGCCACGCTGAGCGTCGTGTTCGTCAACGTGCCGCCGCGCACGGAGCGCGAGGCCAGCGACGCCTCGGCGGCCGCGGCGTGGATGGCGCGAATGAAGCGGGCCGCGGACAGCCTCGAGGCCGTGGTGCGCGGCGGTACCCCGCTCGAGGACGCCTCGGCGGCCTACGGCGGGCCGCGCCCCAACGTCAGCGTGCTCACCGACAACTTCCCCGGCTACTGGCGCGGCGACGCCGCCCAGACGGCGGCGGTGTTCAAGACCATGCCGGGCGCGCTGCTCAAGGATCCGGTGCCGGGAAGCGACGGTTACCTCGTGGTGCGCGTCGACGACGTCACCCCGGCGCACGTGGCGCCGCTCGCCGAGGCCTCGCGCGAGATCCGCGGCAAGCTGCGCGACGACCTGCGCCTGCATCACGAGGAGATCGCCCTGCGCGCGCTCTACGTGACCCTGCGCGACTCGCTCTCGGGCCCGGCGTGGCGCTTCCGCTGGGCGGCGCTCGACACCGGGACCGTGCGCATCCCGGAGCCCACCGAGGCCGACCTCGACCGCTGGTATCGCGGCCACCTCGCCGACTTCTCGTCGTTCGACGCCGCCAGCGGCTCGATCGTGGCGAAGTCGCTCGCCCAGGTGCGCGACGAGGTGCGAGCGCGCTGGAAGCGCGACGCGCGCATCGAGGCCGCGCGCGTCCAGGCGGACCAGCTCTACGAGGCGTGGAGCGCGGGCAAGCGCGTGCCCTCGCTGGAGTCCGCGGCGCGGGTGCGGGAGACCCAGCCCTCGCCCATGGGCGCCGACATCGACACCGGCTTCGCCGCCGCGGCCGTGAGTGACACGCTGTGGAAACGCGGCGAGCCCCGCGGCACGGGCCTCGCGCCCTACGCGCGCGGCTACCTGGTGTGGCAGGTGATCGCCAAGGTGCCGGTGCACACGCCCACGTTCGAGCAGGTGTCCCCGGCGCTGCGCGTGGCGTACGAGGCACGACAGGCCGCGGTGGAGGAGGCCGGGGCGCGGCGTCTCTACGAGCAGGACCCGAAGCGCTTCGGCACGGGCAAGCGCTACCTGTTCACGCGCATGACCGTCCCCATTCCCGACATCGAGACCATCAAGCTCACGCGCGCCGAGGTGGAGCGCTGGCACCGCCAGCACCTCGACAAGTACTCGGCGCCGGAGCTGGTGCGCGCGAGCCACATCCTGATCTCTCCCATCAACGGCTCGCCGGCCGCGGATCGCGCCGCGCGCGTGCGCGCGGATTCGCTGCTGGCGCGCATCCGCGCCGGCGAGTCGTTCGACGCCCTCGCGACGCGCTACTCCGACGACCCCGCGACCAAGGACAAGGGCGGCGACCTCGGCGTGTTCGCGCGCGGCACCATGCTGCAGGCATTCGAGGACGCCGTGTTCGCGATGCAGGAGGGCGATCTCGGCGGCCCGGTCAAGACCGAGGTGGGCTACCACATCATCAAGTGCACCGAGCACGCGCCGGCGTTCGTGCAGCCGTTGAAGCTCGTCTACAGCATCGTCGCCAGCGACTGCGCGCGCGTGAAGGGCGACACGCTGGCGATGGTGCGCGCCGACAGCCTGATGCGCACGATCAAGACCGCGGCGCAGGGTCGCGCGGTGGCGAAGCGGCTGGGTTACACCACGAGCGAATACCAGTTCGGCGTCGACGAGTTCAATCCCGTCCCCGAGATGCAAGGCTACTTCGACCGGCTGTTCAAGCTGAAGCCCGGCGAGGTGTTGCCGGTGAAGTGGAAGGCGAAGGGCACGGGCTACTGGATCACGTGGCTGGACACGATCGCGCCGGCGATCGATCCCACCTGGGAGGCCGCGCGCGAGAAGGCGCTCGAGGCCTACCGCGCCGGCGCCGGGGAACGGGCGATGATGGCGAAGGTGGCGGAGATGGACTCGCTCGCCGCCTCCGGCTGGTCGCTCGACAGCCTGGGCGCACTCTGGGGCGGGCTCGCGCGCTCGAAGGACCTGTCGGCGGTGGGCACGACCCAGCGTGCGAGCCTTCCGGTCGCGCTCGACTCGCTCGTGTTCGGCTTGAACGGCCGGCCGCCCGCCCTCGAGGACGGACAGGTGAGCGGGTGGGTGCGCTACGCAGGTGGAGTGGCCCGGGTGCGGCTGGTG
>DATLUU010000211.1:0-2035 GCA_035577885.1 Verrucomicrobiia bacterium | reverse complement strand
CGCCCAGTCGACGGCGGTCACGTGAATCGCGTAGAACCCGGCGCGCCTCGGCTCGCGCCAGCGAAGCGTGTGCCAGCCGGCGTGAAGACCGAGCCGCACCGTGCGACCGGCCGACGTCGAAGCGCTGACCGAAGCCGGCTTGGAGAGCCAGAAGCGAAGCGTCCCGCCTGAGGCGCTCGCGAGCTTGAAGGCGGGAGGCTGCCGCAGGTACGCCGCAAAGCGAGCGGCCGCGGAGGCAAACCGCGCATCGTCGGGAGCGAGCCTGTGCAGGAGCTGGACGATGAACTTCTGGTACGAGAGCGGCGTGGGGCCGCCCCCGAGCGAGTAATACGTCCAGTAGCCGGTGTCGAACCGGGACACGCTCGCGGCGGCCGCCTGCTCCAGCTGCGAGGCGAGCGTCGCGGCCGCAGAGTCGTCCGACGCCTTCGCATACGTCTCGAGTGAAAGCACCGACTGCAGCTGCGCGTTCAGCACCGCCATCGAGCTGAAGGAGTAGAGCCGGATCCAGGGCCCGGCCGCGACCTTCGTCGTCAGCCGCGGGACAGTGGCGAACGCCAGGTCGGCGTTGTGTGAGAACGTCGTGGACGCGTCGGTCACGAGCGCTGCGGCACGGGAGAAGGCCTGCGCGGCGACGGCCTGGGCCATGCCCGACACCCACGGCGCCCGGCCGCCCCCGTAGGGGAAGTAGTACTCCCAGGCGACCCCGCCGCTGCGGGGCACCGCACGAGCGATCAGCGCCGTCGCCAGCCGCTCGGTCCGGGTGACGTCCTTGGCAGTCGCCCTGGCGTTGAGCGCGGAGAAATTCGCGAGCGGGTGGAACTCGAAGCAGCGGCCGGCGAAGTAGCGGTAGACGATCCCGTCTGCGTCGGTGATGTCGGTCCCGCCCCGCGGGAGCCCGTGCCGCGCGAAGTAGTCGTCGTTCGCCCGCAGCTGGCCGAACACCGCCTCCGCACGTGGAGCAGTCAAGCGCTTGCCCAGAGCTGCCGCCTGCCCGAGCGCGACCTCCACGCGCGCGCGGCGCGCCGAGGGCAGTACCCGGACGAGGTGCACCGACCGGGCGATCACGGCGCGGTCCGACCTGGCCTCGGCCGCGGTCAATCGACCGGCGGCGAAGGCCCGTTTCACGGCCGTCAGCGCTGCGCGCTGGCCGGGAACGGGCCGCGGACCGAAACGATGGGCTGCGGCAGCGCCCGCCACCACCAACACGGCGACGACCGCGAGACACAACCCGGCGAGACCCCTCACACCCACCACGCGAACTGATTCTGCCGTACTCCCGCCGCAGGTGCGTTCCCCCTGGGAGGACCTTTACCCGGGCGTGACAGTCAGGACTCGATCGTGACGAGCGTCCCGATTGGCGTGTAGGGCCAGACCGCGGCGGCCGCGGCCTCCGGAAGCTCGACGCAGCCGAGGCTCTGCGGCGTCCCGAACGACGCGCGCGGGAACTCGTGGAGCGCGTCGCCGCCGTGGAAGTAGCTGATCCAGCGAATCCCGGGGTCATGGTAGTGCGTGCCGTCGGGATTGGTGCCGCTCATCGTCCCGACCGAGATGTGCTCGAAGACGGGCCACGTCCCCTGCGCGGTCGGCGCCGACGCGATGCCGGTGTTGCCGGGCGAGGTGAGGATCACGCGGCCGTCGTGCCAAAGGCTGAGCGACTGCGGCTCGGTCTCGTGGACGAAGACGTAGTTGTAGCCGGCGTCCGAGCGGCGGCCGGCGAGGTCGTCTTTCATCAGCGCTCTCCAGACCTGCGGGCCGGCCACCCCGTCGGTGCCCATGCCGTGCACGTTCTCGAATCGCATCACGGCGCCCTGGGTGACAACGTTCCAGGCGCCCGGCTTCCACAGCGTCTGCAGGGAGGCGGGCGTGCCCGGGAAGCGCCAGGAGAACGTCCCGTGCGGCGCCGACACCGCGGCGGCCACTTCGTCGGTAGGCGCCGAAGGCGAGCCGGCGGGCGGTCGCCAGCGGACCGGGAGATAACCGAGCCGGGCGAGAAGCTCCTGCAGCCGCAGCGTCGAGCCGGGAGCGACGTGCCAGG
>DATLUU010000210.1:0-2215 GCA_035577885.1 Verrucomicrobiia bacterium | reverse complement strand
CCGACGATCGAAGGTGGGAACACAGTGGCAGAGCGCAAGAGCAAGCAGCAGTTGGCCGAGGAGGCGCTGGACCTGGCCGTCCGTGTCTTGGAGAAGGCCAAGGCACGGCAGGCCAAGACGGAGGCCGACGCGGACGCCGCGCGGCTGGCCCTGCAGGACGCGGAGCGGAAGCACGTCTTCGCGACGGAGAACCCGTACCTCCCGCAGAACAACGAGTCCATCGACGCCGGGATCCACGGGTCCGACGAGGACGAGGTCGCTCGTGCGGCCGAGGCCGAGCGGCTGCGTGCCCAGGTCGAGGGCGGAGACGGCGAACTGCTGTGAGCCGCGAACTCCATCGCTCTGCCGTCACCGGGCGACTGGTGACGGCAGAGTTCGCCGCTGCGAACCCCGACACCACGGTGTCGGAGCAGGTGGACGACGGCGCACATCAGGCCGCGGTGCTGGACGCAGTCCACGAGCGGCTGACGGAGATCCGCGATCTCCTTGCAGGGTTGGAAACCTGATGAGCGCGTCACGGGCGGCCGCCCTGGTGGTGATGGCTGGCTGGTGGGAAGAGTACCGAGACGGCCGCTCGTGGCGCAACCCGTTCAACGGAGTCCTGCACGGCGACGGAGTGAAGGCCGACTGGTGCGAGAAGCACGGTGGCACGGCCGAGACAACCGCGTGTGTCGGCTGGCTGGCCGGGCATCCTTGCCCTGGTGACCCGGAGATGCCGATGGACCGCATCGGCCGGGCCACGTGGTTGCAGACCATCCTGCAGTACCGCACCCGGCTGGACGCAGTGGGCAGTGTCGAGGACGGCGTGGAGTTCGCCCGCGTGGCTGAGGCACTGCTGGAAGCAGCGGCGCCCTTCGAGGGCACGGAAGGAGGCTGATGTGTCACGGGACGGCAGTCGACCCGCGCGCATCTTGAGCCGCGCGGAGGAACAGGAGATGCTGCGCAAGGAGAAGATCGTTCTCGAACACAAGGCACGGGGCTGGTCGTTCGCGAAGATCGAGCGAGAGTTCAAGTTCCGCAACGCAGACCGCATCTGGAAGCGGGCCATTCAGCGGGACGACAACGTTGGCTTCCTCCGGGCCGAGAACATCCGGCTGGAAGAGCAGCGACTCGACGCCCTGCAGGACGGCATCTGGGACAAGGCACTCGGCGGCGACGCACGGGCGGTCGAGGTCGCGCTCAAGGTACTCGAACGCCGGGCGCGGATGCTCGGACTGGACTTCGCCGATCTCATCAGCGGCCAGTTGGTCGAGGTCGAGCAGGCCAAGGTGCGCGTGATGGGTGGCGCGCTGGTCGCGGCCCTCCAAGGCGCGGGCCTGGACCCCAATGTACAAAGGACAGTTGCGGCCGCGTTCTTCGAGGCGCTGCGCTCGTCGGCCGCGCAGAGCCCGGCCGCCCTGCCCACGGCCGAGCAGTTGTCGCCGGAGGACGCGGCGTTGCTGTGACAAATCTCCATCAAACAAAGGAAACCGACATGAACACAGGACGGGCGGCATTCTTCCGCGTCGCCACCGAAGACGGCACCGAAGACGGCAGCGTGCGCGTTGCTCTTGGCGAGACAGAGTGCTTCATGACGCCAGAGGAGTGGGCACGCGCTGTTGCCCATGTCGCGGCACGCGCGGTCGAGCAGGACCCGGCCGTGGTCAAGCAAGCGGCGCTGGATCTCCATGCAGGCGTGCCGATGGGGTCGGAGTTGGCGCTGGCCTTCCGGGACGACGAGGGTAACCAGGGCGTGCAGCGCATCGAGACGCCGGGCGACGGCGAGACGCTGGCCGTCATCCTGCGCAAGCAGAACCCGACGATCACGGAGACGACGATCGTCCGGCGCAACGTGACAGCGTGGGTGAAGGCGTGAACGGGGCAGGGCCGGGCGACACGATGCCGCCCCGACTCTGGGAGCGGGCCAAGGCCGGAGACGAGCGTGCAATCGCGGCTTGCCTTGCCTGGTTGAAGATTCAGGCCACCCTGTTGGGGCTGCACTTGGACGTGGCGCGGGCCACACGGACTCGGCAGGCCGGGCGCCTTCGGCGGTTCGACATCGGCCGCTTCTGGTTCGTGCGCGGGCCTGAGCCCGTGTGTCGCCGGGCGCCCTCGGTGACGCTGCGCGTGGCCGGTCGTCAGGTGACGCTGGGGGTGCGGCTCTAATGGCGCGGGCGCACGACTTCCCAAGCGGGGGAAGGACACCGGCCGAGGTGGGCGACTGCAGCCGGGCCAC
>DATLUU010000209.1:0-5037 GCA_035577885.1 Verrucomicrobiia bacterium | reverse complement strand
ATCAGCCGGCCTTCCACGACCTGGCCCGAGTCGTGCGCCTCCTTGACGCGGTCCCACACGCGTACGAAGTCGGCGCGCTGCTTGGACAGCACGACCAGGCCGTCCTGGTTCTCCATCTTCTCGAGGAAGACCTCGAGCACGTCCCCGACCTTGATGCTGCTGGGGTCGGAGAACTCGGCCAGCGAGATGATGCCTTCGCTCTTGAACCCCACGTCGACCAGCACGTCCTTGTCATCGATGGAGAGGACCGTGCCGCGCACGATCTCGCCTTCGCCGATCGAGCGCATGGACTCTTCGTAAGCACCGAACATCGCCTCGCGCTGTTCGGGGGTGAGATCCTCCTCCTCGTCGTAGTTGAGCGGGACGAGGGGCAGCGTGGGTGCCCGTTTGGTGCTCACGGGGTTGAGGGTGTGTTCCTGGACTTCCGGCATGAAACAGTTACCTCCTGGATATGGAATATGCGGTCACGTCGCCGTGCCGCGAGCAGCCTCGTTCAGCTGGCGGGTCTTGAGCGCCGCGATCTCGCGCATCGTGCCGGCGCCCACGCCCTCGTAGAGCGCGCGCCCCGGCTCGAGACCGGCCGCCTCTGCCGCCAGTTCCCGCCAGGTCCGCGGCGGGGCGAAATCGACCCGCAGCTTCGACTGGCGGAACAACCACTTCCCCGGGCGGTTGCTGCCCATGATGCAGGCGGGGACCACGAGCGCGTCGGATCCCACCGCGAGCATTCCCAGCCCAGGCCGGGCCGCTCGCAGTTCGCCGTCGCGCTGGCGTGTCCCCTCCGGGAACAGGATCAGCGATCGCCCGGCTCGGAGAACGTCCGTGGCCTTCGCGAGGCCGGAAAGGTCCGCCCTGCCCCGCCGGATGGGAATGGCGTTGTAGGAGCGGATCAGCCAGCCGAGTGGCCCCCGGAACAGCTCCTCCTTGGCGAGGAAATGCTGTTCGCGCATGGCCGCGGTGCCGACGAGCAGCGGGTCCCAGTACGAGATGTGGTTCGAGGCCACGATCACCGCGCCGGTCTTCGGCACGTTCTCGCGCCCGTGAACCTCCCAGCCGCTCAGGGCACCCACGAAACCCCCGAGCAGGAAGCGGGCGGCACTATAGTGCAGGCTCACGCCGGCTCCAAGTCGGCCCTTGCGGTCCCGTGACCCGCGTCGAGGCCGCGCGCCATCACTTCCGCCCCCGCTCGCCACCCCCCGCGGCCTTCGCCGGGAACGCGGGGTGCGCCCGCACGATGGCGAGTGCCGCCTCCACCTGGTGCTCGAGGTCCATGCCGCTCGTGTCCAGCACCGTGGCGTCGGTCGCCGCCCTGAGCGGGCTGTCGGCCCGCGAGCGGTCGCGCTCGTCGCGCACGCGCATGTCCTCGCGCACGTCGTCGAGCGCCGCGTCCACGCCCTGGAATCGCAGCTCGCGCAGCCGCCGTTCCGCGCGCGTGTCCAGGTCGGCGTCGAGGTAGAGCTTCACCTCGGCGTCCGGGAAGACGACGGTGCCGAGGTCGCGGCCCTCGCCCACGAGCGGCTCGCGCGCCCGGAGTGCCCGCTGCCACTCCACCAGCTGGCGGCGGACGTCGGGCAGTGCGGCGGCCCGCGAGGCCGCGTCGCTCACCTCCGGCGTGCGGATGTCGTCGGTGACGTCCACCCCGTCCAGCTGCACGTGCGGGTTCAGCGGATCGCCGCTGAAGGCGACCGCGGTCCCGCGCGCGAAATCCCGGGCATTGGAGGCGGTGAGCGTCGTTCCCGTGCGCAGCGCCTTCAAGCCCAGCGCGCGATAGAACGCGCCGGTGTCGAGGTAGCGCCAGCCCAGGCGCTGGGCGATCGCGCGCGCCGTGGTGCTCTTCCCCGCCGCCGCCGGTCCGTCGATCGTGACCACGAAGCTCATGCGCGCTCTCTCATGTGCACGACTTCCGCGCCCAACGCAGCGAGCGTGTCGAAGAACGCCGGGTACGAGGTGGGCACGCTCGAGACGTCGTCGAATGCGAGAGGCTGCTCGAGCCGGGCCCCCAGCACCGCGAATGCCATCGCCACCCGGTGATCGTGCCGGGTCTCGATCGAGCCGCCGCCGCGCGCGCGTCCGCCCGTGATCGCGAGACCGTCGGCGTGCTCCTCCGTCTCCACCCCGACCGCGGCGAGCCCGGCCGCGAGCGTGGCGATGCGGTCGCTCTCCTTGACGCGCAGCTCGGAAGCGCCGGTGAGTCGCGACGTCCCGCGCGCCGCCGCCGCCACGATCGCCCACGCCGGTGCCTCGTCGATCATCCGCGGCAGCCACGCGGCCGGCACGTCGAACGCGCGCAGCGACTCCGGCCCGCTCACGGTGACGTCGCCCGAGGGCTCGCCGGTCTCCAGCCGCTCGTTCGCGATGCGCACTTCGGCGCCCATCGCCGCGAGCACCTCGAGGAACGCGGTGCGCGTCGGGTTCAGGTTCACGCCGCGCGCGGTCACCTGCGCACCCGGCTCGCACGCGGCGGCCGCGAGCAGGAACGCAGCGGCCGAAAAATCGCCCGGCACGCGCACGTCGGTGGCGGCGAGCGTCTGCCCGCCGCGTACGCTCACGCGGCGACCACCGCCTGCGAGCGCATCGCAATCGAGAGCGATGCCGAACGCCGGGAGCATGCGCTCGGTGTGGTCGCGCGCCGGCCCCGGCAGCGTCACCCGCGTGACGCCGTCGGCGGCGAGCCCCGCGAGCAGCGTGCACCCCGCCACCTGGGCGCTCGCCATCGGCAGCACGTAGTCGATCGCCCGGAGCCGCGCGCCGCGCACGCGCAGCGGCGGCGTGCATGCCTCGCCCTGGCCTTCGACCGTTGCGCCCATGGCCACGAGCGGCTCGGCGATCCGCCGCATCGGGCGCCTGGAGAGCGAGGCGTCACCGGTGAAGCGCACGTCCAGTGCCCGGGCGGCTACGGTTCCGGCGGTGAGCCGCAGCGTCGTGCCCGAGTTCCCGCAGTCGATCGCGGATGCGGGCTGCGAGAGCCGGCCGGCCGTGCCCTCGATCCGCCAGCCATCGCTGGTCGTCTCCACGGCGGCGCCGAGGGCGTTCGCGGCGGCGGCGGTGCGCGCGCAATCCTCGCCGCGATTGGCGCCGGTCACGCGCGTCATCCCGCCCGCCAGCGCGCCGAAGAGGAGCGCGCGGTGGGTGATCGACTTGTCGCCCGGCGGCGCGAAGCTGCCGGACAGCGCACGTCCGCGTCGCACCCCGACGCGGGGCGTCGTGCCCGGCGGGGGGCTCAGCCGCGCGCCCGCCCGTCGGATCGCGCGCCGCCCCGTGCGGACGGCCGGGAGGTCTTGGCAGCAGCCGTCGCCGGCTTGCGTGCGGTCGCGGGCTTGAGCGCCGGCCGTGCCGCCCCGTTGCGCTCGCTCACCGCCCGGCCGGGCGTCGCTGACAGCGCCGCGCGCAGCGCCTGCAGGTTCCGCCAGGTCACGAACTCCTCGAGTCGCCGCCGCGACGTGGGCTCGAGCGCGGTGAACATGCACGCCAGCTCGTAGGGCGTGCCGTTCCGGTCGCTCGCGCGCTGCTCGCAGCGCACCACGATGCCGTCGCACTTGAGCAGCTCCTGCACGTTCGCAGGCCCGCCGGGCACGCGCGGGAGGATGATCGTGATCTGCACCTTGGAGAGCGGCGCCAGGTAATGCGAGGCGTGGCAATAGACCCCGCTCGCGGAGATGTTCTGGCTCTCGGTGACGATGCGGGCCGCGCCCGCGGTGGCGCCGGCTTCGACGCGCATGGAGAGCCGCGCCTCGGCGCGCTCGCTGCCGCGCCGCTCGCGCCCCTTCCTCTCGGCCAACCGTTTCAAAGCCATCCCTGCCTCCTTGCCTTTCGGCGCGTGCCCGGCTTTCCGTGCCGGCCACGCCGCGTGTCCTCCAGCTCGAGCGCCAGGTCGCACTCGCGCGCGGGAACATCCACGCGGGCGACCGTGACCTGGACGGTGTCGCCGAGCGTGAACCGGCGGCGCGTTCGCTGCCCCACCAGTCGCACGCCCGCGGCGTCCAGTTCGAAGCGGTCGTCCAGCTGGTCGCCCACCGCCATGAATCCATCGACCGGCGGGTCGTCCAGCTCCACGAAACATCCCCTGGGCACGAGCCCAGAGATAGTACCCGATAGGCGCTCCCCGAGTCTCCCCGCCAGTAATCGCAAGCCCTTGACCCGTGTCCCCTCCCGCTCGGCGTCGGTGGCGTCCTGCTCGCGGCCGCTGCACTCGACGGCGAGCGCCGCGGTCTCGTGCGGGTCCCACGCCTCGTCGCGCGCGCGCGCGATCCACTCGCGCACGCGACGGTGGTTGTGGAGATCGGGGTAGCGGCGGATCGGCGAGGTGAAGTGCAGGTACTCGCGGGTGGCGAGACCGAAGTGCCCGAGGTCGCGCTCGAGGTAACGTGCACGCGCCAGCGAGCGCAGGACCAGGCGGTGGAGCAGACGCCGCTTGGGCGGATCGAGCGGGACCTCCAACAGGGCCTGGAGCGCGCGGTGCGCGTCGTCCGCGTGCCGCGGCGGCCGTGGCAGGCCGAGCACGCGCAGCGTCTCGTCCAGCTCGGCGAGCTTCCGGCCCGGCGGCGGCTCGTGCACGCGCCACAGCACACCGGACCCGCGCAACGCCGCCGCCTCGCCGACGCAGCGGTTCGCGAGCAGCATGAACTCCTCCACCAGCTCGTGGCTCTCCAGGTGCGGGCGGCGCTCCATCCGCAGCGTCTCACCGTGCTCGTCGACGACCGCCTTCACCTCGGGCGAGTCGAGCTGGAGTGCGCCCACCGCGAGCCTTCGGGCTCGCAGCGCGCGCGCGAGCTTCATCAGCATCTCGAGGTGTGGCTGCAATGCGCCGAGCGGCTCCACCTCATCCAACGCGCGTTGCACCCGTTCGTACGAGAGCCGAGCCCGGCTCCGGATCACGGTGGCGGCGAAGCGATAGCCATGGAGCCGGCCGGTGTCATCCAGCGTCGCGAACACGGAGAGCGCGAGCCGGTCGACGCCCTCTCGAAGCGAGCACAGGTCGCTCGAGAGCCGCTCGGGCAGCATGGGTATCGCGCCGCCCGGGAGGTAGCAGCTCGTGCCGCG
>DATLUU010000208.1:0-3366 GCA_035577885.1 Verrucomicrobiia bacterium | reverse complement strand
TTGTCGTTGAAGATCTCGATCGAGGCGCGCAGCCGCTCGTCGGTGACCTCGCGGCCGGCGATCGACGCGATCACGTCGCGCAAACGCGCGTACTCGCCGCGGAGATAGGTCCGCGCGCTCGGTGAGGCCGCGTTCTGCGGCAGGTAGAGGATCTGGCACGGGTGTGAGGCGTTGCGGCCCCACACCGCGGCCAGGTTGCGTGCGGCGTCGCAGATGGGATGGGAGACGAAGAGATCCAGCGTCACGCGGCCCGAGAGCGCCAGCTCGAGCGAGGACTTGAGGATCGAGCACAGGTACGAGCCGAAGTGCGAGTCGGCGTGCTTGGGTTCGATCGGCGCGCCGCGCACCTTGAAGGGCAGCAGTCCCGCGGCGTGCGCGATCTCCTCGGGGAAATAGACCTGGAAGTGACCGACCACCTTGCCGCCTGCTTCGCGCCAGCGGCGCACGGTCGGGAAGTCGGTGTCCTCGAGCAGCTCCTGGCAGGCGGCGAGCATGCCGTCGAGGTCGCGGCCCTGCCATTCCGGGAACACGGGCTGGCGGTTCATCGATGCCTCCACACCGGCGGGCGCTTGGCGAGGAACGCCTCGAGCCCTTCCACCGGATCGCTCGCGGCCATGAGGTTGGTCACGTAGATATCGCCCGCGCGCCGGAATGCCTCGGCGAGCGGCACACCCACGGCCGCGCGGAGCGAGGCCTTGGTCGCCCACAGCGCCGCCGCGCTGTGCCTGGCGAAGCGCCTCGCGAGCGTCGACGCCTGTTCCTCGAGCGTCGGCGACGGCACCACGCGCTGGACGAGCCCCATCGCCAAGGCGCGCGCGGCGTCCACCGCGTCGCCGCCGAAGAGCATCTCGGCTGCGTTGCCGTGGCTCGTCCGGCGCGGGAGCAGCGCGCACGCGGCCGGCGCGGTCACGGCGAGCAGGATCTCCGGCTGGCCGAAGGAGGCGTCCTCGGCGGCCACGACCAGGTCGCAGGCCTGCGCCAGCTCGAAACCGGCGCCGAGGCAGCGACCGCGCACCGCCGCGATGGTGGGAAGCGGGAACGACGCCACCGCCTCGACCGTACGCAGGAACTCCGGGATCAGCTCGCGATGCTGGGGCGGCAGGTGCTCGCCGACATCGGCGCCGGCGGAGAAGTGCCTGCCCTCCGCGGCGAGGATGAGCACGCGCGTTCCCTCCGCGTCCTTCAACCGGTCGAGCGCCTCGCGCAGCTCGCCCAGCAGCGCGCGCGTCAGGATGTTGAGCGGCGGGTGGTCGAGCGTCAGCGTGGTGACGCCGTCGTTCTCGGAGATCCGGAGCTGGCTCATGATGTTTCCTTCCTCACATGTACTGACCGCTGTCCACCTTCAAGACCTGGCCGGTGACGTGGCGCGCGCGGTCCGAGCACAGGAACGCGACCGCGGCGGCGCAGTCGGCCGGCTCGGCGAGCTGGCCCGATACCGTCTCCTCGATGGCCTTCTGCACCACCGCCGCCGGCAGTCCCGCCGAGAGCGGCGTGCGCACCATGCCCGGCGCGATGACGTTCACGGTGACGTCGTACTTGCCCAGTTCGCGGGCCAGCGTCTTCGCCAGCGCCACGAGCCCGCCCTTGGAGGCCGCGTAGTTCGCCTGCCCGAACTTGCCGCGGAGGCCGTTGATGCTGGCGATGTGCACGATGCGACCGCCCTTGCGGTCCCTCATGTGCGCGCCCGCGGCGCGCGAGTAGTTGAAGCAGCCCTTCAAGTTCACGGACATCACCCGGTCCCACTGGCGCTCGTCCATGCGCCACGACGGCGCGTCGTCGGTGATCCCCGCGCAGCAGACGAGGATGTCGAGCCGGCCGAAGGCCTCGGCCACGTCACGCACCACTGACTGGGCGAGCGCGAAATCCGAGACGTCCGCGGCGCGCGCGAGCCCGCGCACGCCGCGGGCGGAGACCTGGCCGGCCACGCTCTCGGCGGCGGCCGCGTCGCGGTCGGCGATCGCCACGTCGCAGCCCTCGGCGGCGAGCTCCAGCGCGATCGCGGCGCCGATGCCCGAGCCGCCTCCGGTCACGAGGGCCGCGCGTCCGCGAAGTCCCAGGTCCATGGCGGCCGCGTCAGCGCGCGGCGCCCTCCGGCTGGAACTGCGGCGAGATCGCGCGCAGCAGCTCGTCGTCCCACGGGTGCCCCTGCGCCAGGAGTTGTCGCAGCTTGATGAAGTCCACCTCGCGGCGGTGCTTCGGACCGTCGTTGAACGCGCGGAAGCCGGCCCGGCCTTCGGTCATCATGTTGAGTGCGAGCCACTCGCGGTTGGTGATGCTGTTCGCGTCCCAGTGAAGCTGCTTGTGCTTGCGGATCCCGTTCACGGTCTTGGAGACGCACTCCGGCATCAGCATCAGGATGCGCGTGCACAGCCGCTCGACCGCATCGTCGAGGCGTGACAAGTCGCTCACGACGCGCGTCATCAGCTCGTTCGCGGCCTCGAGCTCAGGCCCGCTCTTCGTGTCGCCGTAGACGACGTGGCCCGAGGGGCCGAGGACGAGGTCGGTGATCACGAGCGGGTTCGGCACGAACACGCCGTCGACCTTGAGCACCGGGACGACCTCGTTCACGAGCCCCAGCCAGGCGGCCTTGTACGCACTCCAGGTGTCGCACAGCACCGCGCTCTCCATGGCGTGCGCGAACCCTACGTAGAGCGGCAGGAAGTCGGTGGAGCCGCCGTCGGGCGCCGAGCCGTGGCGCGGCCCCGCCTGCCCGAAGCGCGCCGTGTCGGCGGTGATCGTGAAGTCGCATGCCATGCCCAGCTCCTGGCCGCCGGCGAGGCGCATGCCGTTCACGCGGTTCACGACCGGCTTGTCGCAGCGCAGGATGGCGTCGATCATGTCGTTGAAGACCCGCATGTACTGCTTGTATTCCTGCGGGTTGCCGGCGTAGTACTCGGCGTATTCCTTCGTGTTGCCGCCGGTGCAGAACGCCTTGTCGCCGGTCGCGGTGAAGACCACGCACACGACGCGGCGGTCCATGCTCGCCTGGCGGAACGCGAGCACCAGCTCCTTCGCGATGTCGGTCGTGTAGCTGTTCATCTGCGCCGGGTTGTCGATCACGATCCAGGCGTTGAAGAGCCCCTCCACCGGCTGGCCCGAGGGCGAGCGCGCGGGGCGGAGCTGGTAGCGGATCGAGCGAAATTCCATATCCGGGACCAGCGTGTGGGTCTTGAGCATCGTGGGGGCCCTCCTCCTAAGAAGAAGCGCCGGGCACGAGGATCGCGCGCCGGTCGAGTTGATGTCTCGCCACCTGCTCGAGGACCTGCGGTCCCTCGGCGAGCGGATGGCGCTCGATGAACGGTTGGAGCGTGATGCGGCCGCGCGCGACCAGGCGCAGCGCATCGGGATAGAGCTCGGCACGACAGC
>DATLUU010000207.1:0-4748 GCA_035577885.1 Verrucomicrobiia bacterium | reverse complement strand
CTGGAAGTAGGGCGTCATGAACGTGTTGTCCACCACGGTCAGGATGCCCTTCTTGCGCGCGCGTTCGCTCACGGCGGCGATGTCGGTGAGCTGCATGAGCGGGTTCGTGGGCGTCTCCACGAACACGAGCTTGGTCTTCGGCGTAAACGCCGACGCGACCGCATCGGTCGAGGTCGCGTCCACGAACGTGAACTCGATGCCGTGCCGGCGCCAGACCTTGTCGAACAGGCGAAACGTGCCGCCGTACGTGTTCTGCCCGCACACGACGTGATCGCCCGCGGAAAGCGTCTGGATCAAAGCGTTCGTGGCCGCGAGCCCCGAGGCGAAGGAGAGCCCGTGCTTCGCGCCCTCGAGCCCGGCGAGGTTCCGCTCCAGCGCTGCGCGCGTGGCGTTGTGCGTGCGCGCGTATTCGAAACCCTTGTTCTTGCCCAGAGCCTCCTGGGCATAAGTGCTCGTCTGGTAGATCGGCGTCATCACCGCGCCGGTCGTGGGATCGGGCTGCTGGCCCGCGTGCACGGCCAGCGTGCTGATCCCGGGCTTGGTTCCGAGCTTCGCCATCAGTCGCTCCCCGCGATGAACTGCAGCATGTCGAAGCGCGTGAGGATGCCGGTCACCGCGCCGTCGCTTCGCACCAGCACCGCGGCATTACGCGACGCCAGCAGCTTCGTCACCACGTCCGCCGGCTCGTCCGCGCCCACCACCGGCAGCGGCGGCCCCATGATCGTGTCCAGCGGCTGCTCCAGCGACGCCGCGTCGGCGAGCGCCGACTTCAGGACCTCGCCCTCCTCCAGCGTCCCCACCACGTCGCCGCCGCGGAACACGGGGAGCTGCGAGACGTCGTGCTGCTGGATCAACGCCAGCGCGCGCTTCAAGGGCTGGCCCGCTTCCACGCGGAAGAGCGTGCGCACGCGCGCGGTCTTGCCCGAGGCGATGGTCCCCACGCGCACCGCCGAGGGGTCGAGCAGGTGGTTGTCGCGCATCCACTCGTCGTTGTGGACCTTCGACAGGTAGCGCTCGCCCGTGTCGGGCAGCAGCACCACGACGAGGTCGTTCGGTCCGCACTGCTTCGCCACCTCGAGCGCCACCCACGCCGCCATGCCCGCCGAGCCGCCGGTGAAGATCGCCTCGGTGCGCGCCAGCGTCCGCGCCATGTTGAGGCCGTCGTGATCGTTGCAGCTCAAGACGCGATCGATGACCGAGAAGTCCGTGGCCGTGGGGATGAAGTCCTCGCCCACGCCCTCGATCTTGTACGTGTGCGCCTCGCCGATCTTCCCGGTCTCTTTGTAATACTTCAGGATCGAGCCCACCGGGTCGGCGCCGATGACCTGGATCTTCTCGTTCATCTTCTTCAAGTACCGGCCGGCGCCGCTGATCGTGCCGCCCGTGCCCATGCCGGCGACGAAGTGGGTGATGCGCCCGCGCGTCTGCTCCCACAACTCGGGGCCGGTGCTCCGGTAATGCGCCTCGGGGTTCGTCGGGTTGTGATACTGGTTCATGAGCACCGCGCCCGGCCGCTCGATGGCGATGCGCTTGGCGACGCTGTAGTAGCTGTCCGGATGCTCGGGCGCGACGGCCGTGGGGCTCAGGTAGACCTCGGCGCCGAAGGCCTTCAGGAGATTCACCTTCTCGCTCGAGACCTTGTCCGGCATGCAGAACGCGGCGCGATAGCCGCGCACCGCCGCCACCATCGCGAGCCCGAGGCCGGTGTTGCCGGAAGTGCACTCGACGATCGTGCCGCCGGGCTTCAACCGGCCGTCCTTCTCGGCCCCCTCCACCATCGCCAGCCCGATCCTGTCCTTGACGCTGCCGCCGGGATTGAACATCTCCATCTTCGCGAGCACCGGGCACGGCAGGTCGCGGGCCACGACGCGCAGGCGGACGAGCGGTGTCTTGCCCACGGTGTCGAGGATGGATTCGAAGTAGTGGACGCCCTCGAGGACGTTGCTCACGGCGGCGCTCCGGGGAGTGGATGGACCTGGGTCGGGAGCGGCCGGCGCGCCCCGCGGGTCGAACGGGGGCCGCATGCTCTGGGCCGTGATCGAAGGTAGGAGCGCCTGCGCGGGATGGCAAGCGCAGGGGCGGCGCGTGCCGCGGCCGTCCCCAAGAGGCACACAAGATGTAGGATGCCACGGAGCGGCCGCGCGCGACGGTGCCGGTTTGCTCACGCTCCCGAATCGTGATCGGGCCGGCCTGGCTATGGAGTCTCGGAGGACGACTGGGGCGGGCTGCGAGCCCGCACGTCCGTTGCGCCCTGGCTGAGTATTTCGGGCCCCGCCGGAGGCTCGGTCCTCGAAGGTGGTGGTCCCTGCCCTCCTCGGCGGGGACCGGGCCTCGATGGCCTCTCTCCTCAGTCCCCCTGTGCGCTGGCGCCGTATCGCACCGATGCGCACGAGAGACGATCCGTCAGCCGGCTGCTCGACGAAGAGGTGTCCCATGAGATCCCACCCGAAGCTCCTGTGCACCGCCCTGCTCCTCGGCATGGCCCTCGGGTCCACGCGAGCGAGCGCGGACGTACTCGACCCCACGACGCTCACCAAGTACATGGACGCGCTCCCGATCCCCGGGCCGATGCCGATGGCGGGCCCGAACTACTACGAGATCGGCGCCTGGCAGATCCAGCAACGGCTCCACGCGCAGCTTCCGCTCACGACCGTCTGGGGCTACGGCTCAACGCAGGCGACCGCCAGCTATCCGGCGGCGACGATCGAGGCCAGGCGCGGCGTGCCGATCGACATCCACTGGACCAACCATCTGCCGATGACGCACCTGCTCTCTTACGCGATCGACCCCACGCTCATGAAGGCGTACACGACCACGGGCGTTCCCATGACCGTGCACGTGCACGGCAACGAAGTCGAACCGCAGAGCGACGGCGGTCCGTTCACCTGGTTCACGCCGGGGTTCGCGGAGAAGGGGCCGGACTGGAAGCACGAGGTCTACCACTACGCGAACAACCAGCTTCCGGCCACGCTCTGGTACCACGATCACGCGTTCGGGTTCACGCGCCACAACGTCTACGCCGGCCTCGCGGGCTTCTACGTCCTGCGCGATCCCGGCCACGAGCCGGCCGGGCTGCCGAGTGGTCCGTACGAGATCCCGGTCGCGATCCAGGACAAGATGCTCACCACCGACGGCCAGCTCTGGTACCCGAACGAGGGCGAGACGCCGGAGCACCCGATCTGGGTACCCGAATTCTTCGGCAACCTGATCATCGTGAACGGAAAGCTGTGGCCGTACCTGAACGTCGAGCCGCGGAAGTACCGCTTCCGCCTGTTGAACGGCGCCAACGCGAGGTTCTTCAGCCTCGCGCTCGCCGATCGGGTGACCGGCGCTCCGGGCCCCGCGTTCAACCAGATCGGCAGCGACGGCGGCTACCTCGCCGAGCCGGTGGTGCTGAACGATCCCGCCGACCCGAAGTCGCCCCGGCTGGTGATGGCTCCGGCCGAGCGCTGCGACGTGGTCATCGACTTCTCGGCCTACGCGCCCGGCACCGAGTTCCTGCTCCGGAACACGGCGAAGGCACCGTTCCCGAGCGGTGAGGCTCCCAATCCGAACTCCACGGGCCAGATCATGCTGTTCCGCGTCGTGCCCTCGACCGGGCCGGACGCGAGCGTGATCCCGAACCCGATCGCCACGGTCAAGCGCCTGTCGAACCCGACGCGGACGCGGACCATGACGCTCAACGAGGTGGAGGGCATCAGCGGTCCGCTCGAGGCCATGCTGAACGGCCTTAACTTCGATGCGCCGGAGACCGAGCAGCCCACGCTCGGCACCACCGAGATGTGGGAGATCGTGAACATGACCGGGGACACACACCCGATCCACATCCACCTGATCCAGTTCCAGCTCCTCAACCGGCAGAAGTACAACCTCGACCGGTATGAGGATGCGTTCGAAGAGGCCAATCCCGAGCTGGGCGAGAGTTACACGCCGGTAGACGTGACGCCCTACCTCAAGGGCAAGGCGAAGCCGGCCGATGCGAACGAGCGGGGCTGGAAGGACACGTACCGTATGAATCCCGGCGAGGTGACCCGCATCCTGGTGCGCTTCGCGCCGCAGGACGACTCGCCGGCGTTCGCGTTCGATGCCACGGCGGAGCCGGGCTACGTCTGGCACTGCCACATCCTCGAGCACGAAGAGAACGACATGATGCGGCCATACCACCTCCTCGCTCCGGCGACGGTCGCCCAGCTTCTCGGCAACCGCGGGGTATCCGCGACCCCGGGCGTGACGCTGCTGCGCGAACCGAAGCCCAACCCGACCCCAGGGGGCGCCACGTTCCGCTTCACGCTGCGTGAGCCCGACCGGGTGGAACTCGCGCTCTACAGCGTCACCGGGCAGCTCGTGCGTCAGCTGGCGAGTGTTCCGTACGGAGCCGGTGAATCCTCCGTGCTGTGGGACGGCAGGGACGATGCGGGCCGTGCGGTTCCTGCCGGTGTCTACTTCGTCAACCTGCGCGCGGGCGGTGTGACGGTGACGCGGAAGATGTTCGTCGCGCCGTGACCGCGCCTCGCCGGGTGGCCGCGGACACCGGGCGCGCCTAGAATGCGCCCCTGCGCCGCGCGCGGCCGCCCGACGCGCACCCCCAACCGCGAAGGAGCATCCATGGCCAGCCGCGAGTTCGAGCAGTTCCTCGCTTCATGGGAGTCCGAGAGCAAGAAGACCCAGCAGCTGCTCGCCGCGCTGCCGAACGACCAGTACGACTTCCGTCCCGACGCGAAGGGCCGCTCGCTCGGCGAGCTGGCCTG
>DATLUU010000206.1:0-2194 GCA_035577885.1 Verrucomicrobiia bacterium | reverse complement strand
CGGACACGTCACGTTCCGCCACGGCCGAACGCTCTGGTCCGGCGACGTGCTGTTCGCGGGCTCGGTCGGGCGCACCGACCTGCCCGGGGCATCGTGGGACGTGCTCGAGCGCAGCATCCGCGACGTGCTGTTCCCGCTCGGCGACGACATGAAGGTGCTGCCCGGCCACGGACCGGCCACGACGATCGGCGCCGAGCGCCGGAGCAACCCGTTCGTGGGCGAGGCGGCGCGCGCCCGGTGAGCGACCGCCACCGCGACTGGCCGGCGCGGTTGAAGCTCCACCCGACCGCGTTCGTGGCGCCCGGCGCGACGGTCGTGGGCGAGGTGACGCTCGGCGAGCGCTCGAGCGTGTGGTTCGGCACCGTCGTGCGCGGCGACGGCGCGCCGATCACGGTGGGCGCGTACTCGAACCTTCAAGACTTGACGCTCGTCCACGTCGACGAGGACGCGCCCGCGGTGGTGGGCGCGCGCGTCACCGTGGGGCATCGCGCCATCATCCACGGCTGCACGATCGAGGACGACTGCCTGATCGGCATGGGGGCGATCGTGCTCTCCAAGGCGCGCGTGGGCGCGGGCTCGCTCGTGGGCGCGGGCGCGCTCGTCACCGAGGGCCAGGTGATCCCGCCCGGCTCGCTCGCGGTGGGCGCGCCGGCGCGCGTGCTGGGTCCGGTGAAGGAGAACCATCGCGCCGCGATCGCGGACGGCGCGAAACACTACGCGGAGCTGGCGCAGGCCTACCTGGCGAAGGGGTTCGCGCGCCCGTTCCCGGCGACGGACAGCGCCCCGGGGATCACCGCCGTCGGCCGCGGGCCGATGACCCACGGCGAATGGGGCGGCCTGATCGCGACGCTGGCGGGATCGCCCGACTGGATCGAGGACCGGCTCGCCGAGGCACCCGGACGGATCGCCGCGCGACCCGCGCCGGAGCGCTGGAGCGCGCTCGAGGTGCTGGGCCACCTGCGCGACGCCGATCGCGACGTCTACCTGCCGCGGCTCGACGTCATGCTCACGAGTGCCACGCCCGCCGTGCCCGACATCGACCTCCGCGGTCGCGAACGCGTCGCGGGCTACGACGGCGTCAATGCCCGCGAGCTGCTCGAGGACTGGCGCTCGCTGCGGAGGCGGCTGGTCGTGCGCCTGGCGCCGCTCGGCCGACAGGACTGGGCGCGCGTCGGTGTGCACTCGCTCCGCGGCAGCTTCCCGCTGGGCGACATGGTGCGCGGCTGGGCGGAGCACGATCTCTCTCATCGTCGCCAGCTCGCACTGGCGCTGGGCCTCGCACCTTGATCGTCGTCCAGCCCGGGCCGCTCGGTCCGCCCGCGGGTCGCCTGCTGGGCGCGCTCACCGCGCACGGGCACAAGGTGTACGCACGGCCGGAGATGTTGCCCGAGGGCGACGAGCCGGTCTCGCTCGCGATCTCGGATGGTCCGTTCGTGTTCGACTTCGTTGCCGCGGTCCGGGCGCTCGGCTCGCGGAGCTTCCGCGTGCTCGTGCTCTCGCGACTCGGGGCCCACCCCGACGCGCGCTGCGGTTCGCTCCAGCGGCTGTGGCGGCTGGAGGAGCACGTGCGTGCGGGCGGGGCGCCCACGCTCACGCTCCGCTTCGCGCCGCTCGTGGGACCGGAGACGCCGCTGTGGCGGAAGCTGCGTGCGCGGCCCTCGCTCCCCAGGGGCGGGCGGAAGCTCGTGAACCCGGTGGCGGAGACCGACGCGGTCGAGACGCTGCTCCGCGCGCTCGACGGTCGCGGCCCCTGGCAGGGCTGGTACGAGGTGGCGGGCGGCGAGGCGGTGACGCTTGCCGAGCTGCGCGACCTCGCCGCGCACACGCCGGGGGCGACGCGCGGCGGCGCCTGGGAGCCGCCACTCGAGGAGATCCGCGAGCATCGCCTGGCCGAGCCACAGCCGTGGGCGGCGGAGTTCGGCATCGCGCCCGCGCCGCTCGCCTCCTGGGCGGGAGCCACGGTCGCGTGAGCCCGCGACGCACCGAGAAGCGCGCACCTGAGCACGCGCGCGCGCAACGCTCCCCGCGCGCGCTCGGGGTCGCGATCATCACCGTGAGTGACACCCGCCGCGGCGCCGACGACACGAGCGGCGCGCTCGCGGAGAAGCTGCTCTCGGGCGCCGGCGCGAGCGTGGCGTCGCGCGCGTGGGTGAAGGACGACATCGCCGCGATCCGGCGTGCCATCCGCGCCGCG
>DATLUU010000205.1:0-4232 GCA_035577885.1 Verrucomicrobiia bacterium | reverse complement strand
GTGGTCGTGCGCCGCGTGCCGCGCGGTCCGCGCCCGGGCGAGCCCTCGGGCGCGCTCCTGCTGCTCTACATCCCGATCGCGGTGCTGCTCTCGGCGGCGCTGGGCGTGGTGCTCGTGCGCCTGCTCGTTCACCGCCTGCGCGCGCTCGAGGCGCTGGCGGCGCGCGTCGCCGCCGGCGATTTCTCCGCGCGCGTCGCCGATCCGAGACGGGACGAGATCGGGCGCGTGGCGGGCCAGCTCGACCTCATGGCCGAGCGCCTCGCGGTGGCGCGCGATGCGCTCGAGCTCCACGAGCAGCAGCGCCGGCAGCTGTTCGCCGACATCACGCACGAGCTCGCGACCCCGCTCACCTCCATCCGCGCCACCGCCGAGACCATGCTCGACCCGCACGTGCCGCTCTCGGCCGACGAGCGCACGCGCTACGTGCGCGGCGTGCTCGACGAATCCCGCCGGCTCGACCGGCTGATCCGCGACCTGTTCGAGCTGGCGCGGCTCGAGGCGGGTGCGACCGCGCTCGAGCTCGAGCGCCTCGACTGGGCGGCGCTGGCGCGGAACACGCTCGAGCGCTTCACGCCCCGCTATGCGGCGTCCGGGCTGTCGCTGTCGCTGGCCGAGGCGCCGGGCGAGGCCTGGGTGCGCGCCGACGGCGCGCGCTTGGAGCAGGTGCTCGACAACCTGCTCGTGAACGCGCTCCGCTACGTGCCCTCGGGCGGGCACGTCGCGCTCTCCCTCCGCCGTCCCGAAGCCCACCGCGAGCGCTGGCGGCTCAGCGTGTGCGACGACGGACCCGGGCTGCCCACGGACGAGCTGCCGCGCGTGTTCGAGCGTTTCTATCGCGGCACCGCCTCGCGCGCCGCAGCCGACCCGCACGCGAACGGCGGCTCGGGCCTGGGGCTCGCGATCGTGCGCGAGATCATCGAGCGCCACGGCGGCGAGGTGCGCGCGCGCGCGTCGGCGCCGCACGGGCTCGCGATCGAGGTGGAGCTGCCGGCGCTCGGGTGAGCGCGGCGCCTATTTCAGATTCCGCTCCTCGAGTTGCACGAGCACGGCGCCGCGGTCGTCGAGGAGATCCAGGTGCCGGCCGGCGAGGCGGAACCGCCGCGTGCTCTCGAGCGCCTTCAGGAACGCGCCCTCCGTGTCCATGCCCGGGCACGCCATGCGCGTGGCCGCGAGCGGCCCGAACGTGAGCGTGCCCACGCCGGATTCGTAGCTGCCCGTGAACCGATTGCAGCCGCCCGAGCCGGTGACGTGCTTCGCGCGCGCATCGAGCACGAACCACGGCTCGCGCTCGAGCCCGGTGATCGAACGCCCGTTGATCTTGACCGGGACCCAGCGCGTGTTCGCCATCTCGGACTGGACCGCGCTCGAGCCGCAGGAGTCACCCGGCAGCAAGCGCACGAAGCGCTCCACGACCAGCGTCGGCTGGGTGGCGTCGCCCCCGGAGCGCGCGCGGCGCTCGATGCGCGCATCGAGCATCACCAGCACCTCGGCGCCGGATGCGGCGCGCTTCGCGTCGTAGGCGTGTTCGAGCGCCGGGTAGTCATCGGTGCGCGCCACGGTCCACTCGAGCTGCGAGCGGCACTCCCGGAACCGCGGCGCGTCCGCGCGCGAGCTGAACATGCCCTGCATCTGCAGCCTCGGCTCCAGTGCGGCGACGCCGGAGGTGCGCCGCAGCTCGTACGGGAGCGTGGACACGATCGGCTGGCCCTTCGTGTCCAGCTTGCGCAGCGTGCGCGCGTCCTCGATCGCCCAGTAGCCCGCGTTGGCGCGGCCGCCGTCCAGCACCAGCGTGTGGCCGTCCGCGGAGATCGACCACGAGCCGAGCGCGTAGGTACTGGTCTCCATGCCGCTTCGGAGATACGTCAGGCGCTGCACGAATGCCGACTTCGGGAGCAGGTCGATCTGGTAGCGCATGCCGGCGCAGTCCGCGCACGGGAGCACGCCGGCGAACGTGGCAGGCAACGTGCCGAGCGGCGACGCGACGCGCGAGCCGGAGGCGGCGTGGCCGATCTCGGGCGCGGTGAGTACGGAACAGAGTGCGAGCAACGCGACGCGGGTGCCCAGTCCCATGTGCGGCGCAGCATCGCAGAATCCCTCCGCCGCGCAACCAGGAGCTTCAGAGTTGCACCTGCACCTGCGCCAGCGCCGTATCGACACGTGAGTTCTTGACGCCCGCGATCCGTCGCGTGAACTGGAGCAGCACCCGCACCTTCCCCGGCGCGACGTCGTAGTTCACCGCGCCCTGCCACGAGCGCACGCGGCGCGAGAGGCCGTACGACGGACGCTGGAAGTCCTCCTGCCGAGCGTAAAGCTGTACCCGAGGCATCACGCGCAATCCCTCGAGCACGTACCAGCCCCAGTCGTCCCTGGTCGTGTCCCGGCCGCGGACGTGGCGCGTGAGGTATTCGGCGCGCACCATGGCGCCCGACTGCGTGACCACGCCGTCCACGCCCCAGCGCAGGCTGTCGGCGCTGTCGTGCGAGTAGCTTCCGCCCAGCGCCAGCTGCGGCAGCGGCCGCGTCGTCACGCGGGCGATGACGATCGCCACCGAGTCGCGATTCGCGATCGCGTTCGCACCCTCCCCATTGAAGACGCCCACGTAGAGGTTCGCATAGGGGCCCGCCGCCACCTCGCCCATCGCGCCCACGTCGTACTTGGGCGCGATCGAGTCCACCGCCACCGCGAGGTCCGCCATCTCGAGCTGCGGCACCGGGATCAGGTACTCGCGCGTGAACGGCGTCTTGAACTCGCCCGCGGTGATCGCCCACGGCGACGGCGACCAGCGCGCGATCGCTTCGCGCAGGCTCACCGTGGCCGGCGAGCGCACGCCCGCGGAGGCCTGGAACTCGGCGAGGAGCCGGTACGAGAACTTCGACGGCAGCGCGCCGTCCACCGACACTCGGGCACGGTTCAAGAACGCGTTGAAGCCGATATCGGTGACGCTCGCGGTTCGGGCCTGGATGTAGCCGCCCACGCGCGGCGGACTCAGCGCCGTCGACGCGGACGCCATGAGCGGCGCGGCGAGCGAGTCCGGAGCCTGGGCGCGAGCGACGCTGGCCACGGCCAGGGTCCACAGCGCGCGTCCCAGGAGGGAGATGATGCGCAGGCGATCGACGGCGATGGAGCCGTCGCGGGGAGCACGTGTGGGGGCGAGCATGGCAGCCTCTATGGGCGTTTGAGGGACGAGAACAGGCCCCGTGGGAGGAGTCTAGGTGACTCAACATGACCCACTTGAGGACGGACGGGAACATAGGCGATAGTAAGCGCCCCCCTCAAGCGGGAGACCTGCGAATGAACACGCTCAACGCCGAAGAAGCCGCGCGGCTCCTCCACCTCAACGTGAAGCGCGTGCAGAGCCTCGCGCGGGCCGGCAAGTTGCCCGCGGCGCGCGTCGGCCGGAAGTGGCTCTTCCGCCGCGACGAGCTGGAGGCGCTGCTCGGCCGGCCCGCGGTGCCGACGCCCTCGGGTTCGATGGCGATCAGTGCACGCAACCGACTGCGCGGCACGATCGCGCGCCTGCAGTACGACGGCCTCATGGCCGAGGTGGTGCTGCGCATCGGCGACCAGGAGCTGGTGTCGGTGATCACGCGGTCGTCGGCCGACCGCCTCGGACTCGAGGTCGGCGACGAGGCGTTCGCCGTGGTGAAGGCGACGGAGGTCATCCTCGGCAAGGAAGGTCGCGAGGCGTGAACCGGGTTCATCGCCGCACGCTCGTGCTCGTCGCCTCGCTCGCCCTGCTCCTCGGCACCGTGCCGGCGCACGGTGCGGCCGACGCCGCGAAGCCGCTCGAGGTCTACGCTGCCGCCTCGCTCGCCGAGGCGTTCAACGAGCTGGGGCGCCTGTTCGAGCAGCGGCAGCCCGGGATCCACGTGCGCTTCAACTTCGCCGGCTCGCAGCAGCTCGCGACCCAGATCGAGCAGGGAGCCGCCGCCGACGTGTTCGCCTCCGCGGACGAGCGCTGGATGGACTACGCGAAGGACCGCGGGCTGGTGGTGGGCGAGCCCACCCTGTTCGTGCACAATCGTCTGGTGGTGATCGTCCCCAAGACGAACCCCGCGCGTATCGGCAGGCTCCAGGACCTGGCGAAGGGGGGCATCAAGCTCGTGCTCGCCGCCGACGCCGTGCCCGTGGGACGCTACAGCCGGACCGTGATCCGCAACCTGTCCCACACCGAGGGCTTTCCCGCCGACTACGCGGTACGGACGCTCAAGAACGTGGTCTCCGAGGAGGAG
>DATLUU010000204.1:0-3463 GCA_035577885.1 Verrucomicrobiia bacterium | reverse complement strand
GCGCGCGAGCAGCAGGCTGGCGACGTTCGCGCACGCGATGAGCAGCACGAACGTCACCGCCAGCACCAGCACCACGAACAACGGCCGCACCTCGCCTTCGAGGAACTCGTGGAGCGGCAGCGGACGGAACGACTGGTCGCGGCTCGTGTTGGGGTGGTCCTTGGCGATCGCGGCGGCGATCTGTCTCAGCTCTGCGGCGGCGCCGGCCAGCGTGGCCGTGGGTGCCAAGCGGGCCACCATCTTCAGGTAGTGGTTGCCGCGGTTGTCCCCGGGGTCGTTCATCGCCAGGGGGATGAAGACGTCGCTCACCTCGGGGAACCGGAAGTCGTCGGGCATCACGCCGACGATGGTGCGCACGCGGCCGTTCATCGACAGCGTGCGTCCGATCACGTTCGGGTCGGCCGCGAGCTCCTCGCGCCAGATCCGGGCGCCGATCACCACGGGCACGAGGTTCGCGCCGACTTTGCACTCGTCGCTCGTGAACCAGCGCCCACGGAGCGGCGACATGCCCAGCGTCTTCACCAGCCCGTCGCTGCCGAACGTGGCTTCGACGCGGCGCGGCGAATCGCCGGCGGAAAGATAGAGGTCCGTGGTCGACCACAGCCCCACGCCCGAGAGCGCGCGGCTCTGGTCGCGGACGTCGACCGCGTCCGGCATCGACATCGTGCCGCCGCCGCGGGGGTCGCGAAGGTCGAAGGGGCTGATCGCGACCAGGCGGCTGGCGTCGGCGAACGGCAGCCCGGTGAACAGGACCCCCCGCATCAGGGAGTAGATCATCGAGTTGACGCCGATGCCGAGCGCCATCATCCCCACCACCGTGAGCGCGAACCCGGGCGAGCGGCGGAGCGAGCGCAGCGCGTACTTCACGTCCTGGAGCAAGGTGTCCATGACGGGTCTTCCTAGTCCTGCCGCAGCGCCACGATCGGATCGACGGCGGCGGCCCTGCGAGCGGGGAGCCAACAGGCGATGAGCGAGGTGAGCGAAAGCAGGATGAGCACGCCGGCATAGGCCGGCAGGTCGAGCGGCGAGAGCCCGTAGAGCGCGCTCCGGAGCGCGAAGCCGGCCGCGAGCGAGAGCGCGAAGCCGAGGCCGAGGCCCCATGCCAGGAGCCGCGTGCCCTCGCCCATCACCAGCGCGAGGATGTCGCGACGCTGCGCCCCGAGCGCCACGCGCACGCCGATCTCCTTCGTGCGCCGGTTGACGCTGAACGCGACCACGGCGTAGAGCCCGATGCAGGCGAGCAGCAGCGCCACGGCGCCGGTCGCGGCGAGCACGCTGCCCGCGAGCCGGCCCGGCAGCAGCGACGCGCCGATCCCCTGCTCGAGCGGCTGCGCGTCAGAGGTGGCGAGCTGGGGCGCTTCGCGCCGGAGCAGCGCCCGGATCGCGGGCAGCACGTTCGCGCCGCCGGAGCTGCGCACGAGCAGCGTCGCCTCGTCGTCGCCGGTCTGGTCGGAAGGCACGTAGAGGAACGGCTGCGGGGCTTCGCCGATGCTCCGGTAACGCGAGTCCTTCGCCACGCCCACGACCGTGAGCCATGGCCCTTCGGGTCCTTCGAGGCCCACGCGCTGGCCGATCGCCTCGCGCCCCGGCCAGTAACGCTTCGCGAACGACTCGTTCACCATCGCTTCCCCCGCCGGGGCGCCGACGCGCAGCTCGCGGCCGCGCACGATCGGAATGCGCAGGGTCGCGAAATAGCCCTCGCTCACGGCGTTCGCGGGCATGTCGAGCGCGTGCGTGGCGTCCACGTTGGCGGCGCCGGGCAGCCAGATGCCGGACTCGCTCCAGTCCAGCGACAGCGGCACCATGTGCGCCGTCGCCGCCGCCTCGACGCCCGGGAGCACGCGCACCTCTTCCAGCACACGGCGGTAGAACGCGCGCGAGTGCGACTGGTCGTAACCCGCGAGGCTCGGGTCGAACGCGATCGTGGTGACGCCGCGCGGCTCGAAGCCCGGGCTCATCGACTGGGCGCGTGCGAGCGCGCGCACGAACAGCCCGGCGCCGGCGAGGAGCAGCAGGCAGAGTGCCACCTGCGTCACGAGCAGGAACGAGCGCACGCGCGAGCGGCGCGCGGCGGCGTCCTCGCGCAACGAGCCGACCAGGCTCGGCGACGCGGTCTGGAGCGCCGGGTAGAGCGAGAACAGCAGCGACGCCAGGATCCCGAGCGATAGCGCGAACGCCGCCACGCGGCTGTCCGGGCTGAGGTCGATCGTGATCGGCAGCGGCAACGGCGGCTGGAACGCGGTGAGCGCCCGGGAGCCGTAGTAGGCGAGCGCCAGGCCCAGCGCGCCGCCGAGGACGCCGATCAGCAGGCTCTCGGTCACGAGCATGCGCACGAGGCGGCCACGCGTGCCGCCCAGCGCCAACCGCACGCCGATCTCGCGCCGGCGCTCGACGCCGCGCGCGAGCAGCAGCCCCGCGAGGTTCGCGCACGCGATCACCAGCACCAGCGCGGTGATGCCCTGGAGCAGCGCCAGGAACGCCGTCGCCACACCGTGAAGCTGCGGCACCGGCCGGCTCTCCGGCTCGGGCATTATCGCGAACGCGCGCCCGCTGTCGCTCGCCGGGTACTCGCGCCCCAGCTCCGCCGCGAGGGCGTCGAGCCGCGGCCGCGCCTGCGCCAGCGTCATGCCGGGCGCCAGCTGGCCCACGACCATGAAGCTCCGCCCGCCGCGGTTCGGGCTCTCGCTGCGTCCCGGCGCCGCCCACGCTTCCATCGCCACCGGCACGTAAGCGTCCGGGGTGAACCCCATCAACAGGCCGCGGAACGCCGCCGGCATCACGCCCACCACGGTCCACGCATGACCGTTCATCTCCACCGTGCGCCCGACGAGCGACGGATCCGCGCCGAAGCGCCGGCGCCAGAGCCCGTCCGAGATCACCACCACCGGCGACTCACCCGGGGTGCGGTCGTCCGCCGGCGTGATCGTGCGGCCCATCGCCGCCTGCGCGCCGAGCGTGCCGAACCAGGACCCGCTCACCATCAGCCCCAGCACGCGGTCGCTCGTCTCGCCACGCGTGAACCGCAGCGGCAGCACGGCGCTGGCCCCGAGCCGCGAGAACACCGCCCGCTGCCTCGCCAGGTCCTTGAACGCGGGATACGAGTTGACGCCGAAGCCGTTCCCGTCGGACTCGCTCGTGAACACGCTCACGAGCGGCGCGGGCCGGCTCCCGGGCAACGGCCGGACCAGCACCGCGTCCACGAGTCCGAAGATGGTGGCGTTGGCGCCGATGGCGATGGCGAGCGACAGCACCGCCACCGCCCCGAACCCGGGGCGGTTCCGGAGCGCGCGCCAGGCGAGCCGCGCGTCGTGACCCAGACCGGTGACGCTCACCGCCCGTTCGGCCCGCGCTTCTCGTCCACGACGCGACCGTCGAAGAGCTGGATGGTGCGCTGCGCGTAGCGGGAGAAGCGCGGATCGTGCGTGACCATGCAGATCGTGCTCCCCTGCTGGTGCAGGTCGCG
>DATLUU010000203.1:0-3400 GCA_035577885.1 Verrucomicrobiia bacterium | reverse complement strand
CGCCTCGCTGAACCGCTTCACCAGCTGCGGGTAGCTCACGTACGCCAGGGAGTCGGGCAGCGCCATGAGCAGCGTGAGCACGTTCACGGACAGCCCGTAGTAGCCGAGCGCCTGCGTGCCGAGGAAGCGCAACACCACGATGCGGTCGAGGTTGCGCATGACCAGGCTGCTGGCGGTGAACACGTAGAGAGGGATGCCGACCTGGAGCAGGTCGAGGCTCTCGATCGCCGGCGACGGCGCCAGCGGGATGACCTTCCGCCCGCGGAGCATCACGAACGTCCACGCCACGAAGCAGCCGGCGAGCCAGCCCCACAAGAGCCCCCAGCGGCCGAACCACACCATGAGGCCGAGGCCCAGCCCGGAGCCGATCAGGCCCTGGATCACGAACCAGCGCGTGAGCGTGCCGATGTCGCCGTACGAGCGCAGGATGCTCGTGCCCAGGTTCGAGACGTTGACGAGCGTGACGCAGGCGCACGCGAGCCCGAGCCCGCTCAGGTGCCAGTTGGCGCGCATGCGGTTGCTGCCCACGGAGGCCCACGCCAGCGCCAGCGCCGCGAACAGCATCGTGAGCGAGAGGACGTTGAAGAGCGCCGCGCGCTTGAGCCGCCGCGTGCGTTCCTCGTCGCCCTCCACCAGGCGTACCGGCACGAGCTGGTCCAGGCCCTGCTGCGTGCCGAGCGGGGCCAGCGCGCCGTATTCCATCATCAGCTGCAGGCCGTTCCAGGCGCCGAAGGAAGTGGGGTCCAGGAGCTTCGCGGCGACGAAACTTCGGCCCATGCTCATCGCCCGCACCACGTACTGGGTGATGGCGAGGCCGAGCGAGTCGCGCGTGAGCTTCTGCTGCGTCGGGTTCATGACCGACGGCACCTCCCGGCCGATACCGGTGGCGCGACGGCGCTGGCGACGGCTAGACTCGAACGATGAACGATCCCCTGCCCACGACCGGCTCGCCCCCCGCGGCGAAACTCGCCTCGCAGGGCGCCGCACCCGTGCGGCGCGAGTTCCTGCCCATCTCGATCCCGGACATCGGCCCGCGCGAGCGCGAGCTGGTCATGGAAGCACTCGACTCCGGCTGGATCACGACCGGCCCGCGTACGTTCGAGCTGGCGAAGCGCGTCGCCGAGCTGGCCGGTGCGCGCCACGCGCTCGCGGTGAACAGCGCCACCGGCGCGCTGCACCTGGCGCTCGAGGCGCTCGGGGTCGGCCCCGGCGACGAGGTCATCACCACGCCCTACACGTTCGCCGCCTCGGTCAACGTCATCGAGCACGTGCGCGCGAAGCCGGTGCTCGCCGACGTCGAGCCGGACACGCTGTGCATCGACCCCAAGCGTGTCGAGCGGGCGATCACGCCGCGCACGAAGGTCGTGTTGAGCGTGGACTATGCCGGCCACCCCTGCGACTACGACGCCCTGCGCGCGCTCACCGCGCCGCGCGGCATCCGCATCGTCGACGACGCCGCGCACGCGCTGGGAGCCGCCTCGAAGGGCCGGCCCGTGGGCTCGGCGGCGCTCGCGGACATCACCGCGTTCTCGTTCTACGCCACCAAGAACCTCACCACCGGCGAGGGCGGCGCGGCGGTCACCGACGACGACGCGCTCGCCGAGCGCATCCGGCTGCTGTCGCTGCACGGCATGAGCCGCGACGCGTGGAAGCGCTACGGCGCCAGCGGCTCGTGGTTCTACGAGATCACCGCGCCGGGCTGGAAGTACAATCTCTCCGACCTGCTCGCCTCGATCGGCGTGGCGCAGCTCGAGCGCTTCGAGGCGTCGCAGCGCCGCCGCCACGAGCTCGTGGCGCGCTACAACGCCGCGTTCGCCTCGGTGCCCGAGGTGCGCACGCCGGTGTGCCGGCCGGGTATGACGCACGCCTGGCACCTGTACGCGATCGGACTCGAGCTCGAGCGGCTGACGATCGACCGCGCGCGCTTCATCGAGGAGCTGCGCGCCGAGAACATCGGCACCAGCGTGCACTTCATCCCCATCCACCTGCACCCGCACTGGCGCACCACGCTCGCCCTCCCCGAGGGCTCGCTGCCGGTCGCGGAGGACGCGTTCCGGCGCGCCATCACGCTGCCGTTGTTCGCGCGCATGACCGACGGCGACGTCGACGACGTCGTCGCCGCGGTGGTGCGCATCGCCAGCGCCTTCCGTCGATAGCGGCGTCACGCGCGGGCCTCGCCTCCCTGCGCCTGCCCGAGCGAGCGCAGCGACAGGCCCTCGCGGTTCAGGTAGAGCAGCCCGACCGCGGTGATCGGCAGCCACTGGCTGAAGAAGTAGAACCACGAGAACGGCACCGACTGCGCCTTGCCGACGCCGAACAGCGCCAGCCCTGCGGTGCAGGCGATGTTGAGCGTGCCGATGTAGCCGGGTGCCGCCGGCACCATGATGCCGATCGCGGTGATGACGAGCATCACCAGGCCCGCGTACCACGGCAGGTCGATGCCGAGCGACCACAGGCTGATCGCCAGCGCGCAGGCGAAGCACAGGAACATGGTGAACGACAGCGCGAACACCACCGCCAGCCGGCCGACGTCGCGGAACAGTCCCAGACCCTCGATGAAGTGCTCGAGCATGTGGCCGACCTTCTCGCGCGCCGTGCCCGGCAGCGGCCGGGTGACGAAGCGCACCAGCGCCTGCGCCAGCCGGCGATTGCGCTCCACCGCGACCACGAACAGCGTCAGCCCGACGCACAGGCCGATGAGCAGGCGCGCGCCCCACTGCACGAGCCGGCCGGCGTCGGTGCTCTCGGCGATCGGGTGCACGAGCATGGTGACGCCGAAGATGCCGAGCAGCGTCAGCATGTCCACGGCGCGCTCGACGACGATGGTGGCGAGCAGCGTGGTCTTCGACAGCCGCTCGCGGCGCGCCAGCGCCCACGGGCGCACGAACTCGCCGAGACGGAACGGCAGCACGTTGTTGGCCATGAACCCGATCATCGTGGCGCTGAACAGCGACGGGATCGCGAGCGGACGGCCGGCGTCGATGAACCAGCGCCAGCGCACGGCACGGATCCAGAAGCCGAGCAGCGTCACCCCCATCACCAGCACGAAGCCGAGGCGGTTCGCGCCGCGCAGCGCGGTCAGCACCTCGCCGAGGTTGACGTCCTTCATGGACAACCACACGCACAGCGCCGAGACCCCGATGCCGAGCAGCAGCTGGAACGCCCGCTTCATCGCGACGCGCCGTCCCCTGCCTGCCGGAGCGTCTCGACCTCGTCGCGCAGCAGCGCCAGCTCGCGCGCGAGCGCCTGGTTGTCGCTCGTGAGCCGCGACTGCTTGATCGAGTGGTAGAGCAGCATCGCCAGCGAGAACGCGAGCCCGAACGCGAACGTGGTCGAGGACTCGCCGAGGAACCCGAGCGTGCGCGTGATCCACGTCAGCAACGGCGTGGAGAAGCCGAGG
>DATLUU010000202.1:0-3338 GCA_035577885.1 Verrucomicrobiia bacterium | reverse complement strand
GTAGGAGAAGAGGCGCGCGCCGGCCGCGCGTGCGTCCGCGACGTCGCGCGCGATCACGTGCGGGAAGACGAGCGGGAGCGTCTTGAACCAGCTGACGTTGTAGTACTCACAGACCCCCACCGGCCCGCGGTAGGCGCGCCCCGACGCCGCGGCCCAGCCCTGCCACGCGGCCTCCAGTCGCCGGTTCATCTCCACGCAGCTCGGATCGGCGAGCGCATGCGCGTAGCAACGGTAGTAGGGGAAGAAGGTCACCATCAGGTCGCGCTCATCGCCCGCCACGGGAACCGGCCGCGAGGGCGGCTGCGTCGTCTCGAGGTACGCCGCGGCCGAGAGCACGACGTCGCGCCGCAGCTCACCGCGGCGACGCGCCTCGCGAACGATCGCGGCCAGGCGCCTCGCCAGGTCGAGAGCGCGGTCGGACGGGCTCCCGAGTGCGCGGCACTTGTCGCATTCGCACCAGCGGCCGCCGTCGAGCGGCCACACCTGCACCAGGTCCGCGTTCGCCAGCGCTCCCTCGCGCAGGCCGCGAACCAGGTTGCGCCCCAGCTCCGCGACCGCGGCGGCGTTCGAGGTGCAGAAGTTGTCCCCGGTCTCGCGCCCGAGGTTCGGGCTGCGCCGCCCGTCGTGCAGTCCGAACCACTCGGGATGGGCCTCGAACCGGGTGTGGCGGTCGCGACCGCGCGCGTTGGGATCCAGGTAGTCGGCCTGGAGGGTGTGCCCGCCGCCCGTGAGCCGGATGCCGAGCTTGTGCAGCAATGGGATCTGCCGCTCGGCGGAGGTCCAGAGGTTCAGCCGGCGGCGCGCCATCCAGCGGAAGAACGCGGGATCGCCGCGCGGCTCCCACGCCCAGAAGCCGCGCCACGCGAACGCGGGGGCGGACGTGGTGTCGATGCGCGCGGGCAGCGACACCGAACGCGCGGGCACGATCGTCTCGAACGCCGCGGGGCCGTAGAAGCGCACACCCAGTCGTTCGAGCAGCGCATAGGTCCCGTAGAGCGTGCCGGTGCGGCTCGCCCCGGCGACGACCCACACCATGCGACCGTCACGTTGTATCGCCCGCACGCGGAAGGCGTCCGGCGAGGCAGCACCTGGCAGCGCGCCCGCGAGGAGCGTGCGGACCAGCGGCTGGCTGCGCGGATTCCCGAGCACGATGACGTCGCCCGGGGGCAGCTGGTCTCCCGACGCCAGCACGATCTCGCGCGTCGCCATGCCCGGGCAACGCCCGAGCAGGTCCCGGAGCTCCACCGCCGCGTACGACTCCGTGCACGCGTCGTCGTCCGCGGGGAGGGCGTCGTTCCAGTTCACCGTCCGTTCACCCGCGGCCGCCGCATCCACGGTCGGGAAAGGGGCGGCGTGGACGACGATCGTCAGCGGTGCCGCCGCAGTCCCCGTCGTGAAGGTCGCGCTCGCGAGTGCGAGGGTCAGTACGCTCGGGGACAGGGCCCGCGATTCCTTGCGCCGCGCGTGGGTGGCTCGCAGAATGCGGGGTCGCCATGCATCGATCGACATGAGAAGTTCGAACATACCGCCCGCGCGCTTCACGCTCCAAGTCGCGCCTGCGGTCCACTGCGGAGGTGATTCGTGCCATCTCGTCGAGATCTCGCTTGCGCCTCGCTGCTCCTGCTCGCCGTCGCCGTGGGCGCCGACACGGCCCACGCGCAGGCCGCGGCCTCGCTCGGCATCCAGCCCGGCGGCAGGCAGAACGGACTCGGGGCCGCGGGCGTGGCGCTGTTCGGCGATCCCAGCGACGCGCTGTGGTGGAATCCGGCCGGGCTCGGCTTCGCGGACCGCACCAGCGTCCAGTACACCTACGCGAAGCTCCTGCCGGGACTCGCGGACCTTCCGTACCGACACATCGCCGCGGCGGCCCCGCTCGGGTCGTTCGGTGGGTTCGGGACGAGCTTCACCCACCTCGACTACGGCCAGGACTTCTACACGTCCCAAGAGCTTTCGCCATCGATCGCCCTCGGCGTCCGCGTGCAGCGAATGGTCTCGATCGGGGCCACGCTGAAGTGGGTGGACCTGCAGGACCCGTTTTTCTCAGCCCAGACCATCAGCAGTGACATCGGCGCGCTGGTACGGCTCGAATCGAAGCCGTGGACGTTCGGGTTCGGCGCCATGTACCAGAACCTGGGGGGGAGGGCCTACTCCAACGAAGACGGCGAGTCCGCCCCGCTGGGCCGGAACTTCCGGATCGGCTCCTCCGTCACCGTGCCGGCGCGATGGAGCGACAAGGTCACCGCGGGCGCCACCGCGGTCGTGGACTACAACCGCGGCAACATCCAGTCCGACCTCACGAGCCCGTTCTACACCTGGAACGGCGGGGTCGAGGGGCAGGTCACGTACGAGGAGATCCTTCGCTTCGCGGCCCGGGTCGGCTACTACGACGATCCCAAGGGCGAGATCCAGGACTTCACGTTCGGGACCGGCATCCGCGCCTGGCTGGTGGCGGTCGACGCCGGCTGGATCCCGGAGGCGAAGGACTCAGGTCTCGATCGCGTCCTCAAGCTCACCGCGGGATTGCACGTCGATCTGTCGACCGGCCGGCCGCGCTGGCGAATGGAGTGAGGTCCGTGGTGAAGGCGAGCATCGCAGTCGCCTCGCTCTGCGTCCTGAGTCTCAGCCGTCTTGCCGTGGCCGCGCCCGCACCCGAGCCCGGCGTGCTGCACTATCGGGCCAACGGCAAGCTCGCCTCGGTGCCGGTGCGCGTGAACGGATCGCGACGGCTGTGGTTCGTGCTCGACACCGGCGCGCGCCACACGCTCGTCGATTCCGCGACGGCGCTCTCGATCGGGCTCCACGTCGTGTCGCAGGAGCAGGGGAAAGGGGCGGGCGCCGGCACCTATGTGCAATGGCATGCCCCGCCGATCGACGTCACGGTCGGGCCCGTCGCGCTGCACGTGCCCGACCCCTGGGTGATCGACCTCGCGCACGTCGGCATCGCGGAGCGGACCGACGGCCTGCTCGGCGCGGACCTGCTCGCGCGCTACGTGGTCCGCATCGACCCGGTGGCGCACGCGCTCACGCTCATCGACTCCACCGCGTTCCATTACGAGGGCAAGGGCGCGATGCTCCCGCTCGCGAACACGGACAACCGGCTCTACGTCGACGTCCAGCTGACACTGGCGAACGGCATCAGCGAGACGCACGCCATGCGGCTCGACACCGGCTCCGAGGATGCCGCCTCCGACGATCTCGTGCGCCGATCTCCCGAGCGACGCCTCGCGCGCCAGGGCGTCGGACTCGGCACCGCGTACGTGGATACCTCCGGCGTGTTCGCGAGCGTGGAGCTCGGCCCGTACGCCGTGCATCGAGCCTGGGGCGCCTCCAACGACCGT
>DATLUU010000201.1:0-2297 GCA_035577885.1 Verrucomicrobiia bacterium | reverse complement strand
GCGCGATCCACGCCTCGCGCGGGCGCTGCGCGGCCGCGTCGTGCGCGTGCCGGGAGCGTTCGACGGCTTCGAGGCTGGCGTGCGCGCGCTCCTCGGCCAGCAGGTGAGCGTCGCCGCGGCGCGCACGCTCGCGGGCCGGCTCGTCGTCGCCTGCGGCGAGCCGCTCGCCGATGCGGATGGATCCATCACGCACGTGTTCCCGACGCCGGCCGCGGTCGCTACGTCACGTCTCGAGAAGCTGGGCCTCACGCGCTCGCGGGCCGCGGCGCTGCGCGGGTTCGCGGCCGCGATCGCGGATGGCTCGCTCGACCTCGGCGCGTTCCGGGACCTCGACGACGCGGTCACGAAGCTCACCGCGCTGCCCGGGATCGGCGACTGGACGGCGCAGTACGTGGCGATGCGCGCGCTCGCCGAGCCGGATGCGTTCCCGGCCGGCGATCTGGGCGTGCGCCAGGCGTTGCAGAGCCATGGCCGGCTGCCGAGCGAGCGCGAGACGCGCGAGCGCGCCGAACGCTGGCGGCCGTGGCGTTCGTATGCCGTGCTCGCGCTGTGGACGGAGCCGCGGAAGCAGAGGATGAAGCGAAAGACACGAAAGGTGATGTCATGACGCTCGAACTCACGGTCACGCACACGCCCGTCGGCCCGATGGCGCTCTACGCGCTCGACGGCCAGCTCGTGGGGCTGACGCTCGACGGCGGCCACGGCGCCGAGCACCCGGTCGCGAAGCACCTCGCCCGCCACCTCGGCGCGTTCACGACGCGCGTCGTTTCCGACGCCGCGGGGGCGGCGTCGCGGCTCGAGCGCTACTTCGGCGGCCATGTCGGCGCGCTCGACGAGCAGCCGGTGCGGCTGCTGGGGACGGCGTTCCAGCGCGACGTCTGGTCCGCGCTGCGCGGCATCCCCGCCGGCGAGACGCGCTCGTACGGGAGCCTGGCGAAGGCGCTCGGCAAGCCGGACGCGGTGCGTGCGGTCGCGGCCGCGAACGGCGCGAACCCCGTCGCCGTGTTCGTGCCCTGCCACCGCGTGATCGCCGCGGACGGCACGCTGTGGGGCTACGGCGGCGGGCTGCCGATGAAGCAATGGCTGCTGCGTCACGAAGGCGCCGCGTTCAAGCCGATCGCCGAGCAATCGGAGCTGGCGCTCTAGGCCGGTTCGTCGTTCGTGAACTCCGCCATTTGAAGTGTCCTTCCCGTCAAGGCATGCTTCGCGCCATGCGGCCACTGCACGCGTGGAGCAGCGACCACCATGCGTTCCCGCTGCCCGCGAACCACCCGTTCCCGCTCGCCAAGTATGCGCGGGTGCGCGAGCGTCTGCTCGCAGAGGGCGTGCTGGACGCGGCTCACGTGCACCGCTCCGAGCCGGCGCCGCTCGAATGGCTGGCGAGAGTGCACGAGCCGGGCTACATGGAGCGCACGCTCGCGGGCGCATGGACGGCTCCCGAGCTCCGCGCGCTCGGCTTGCCGTGGTCGGAGGCGCTGGTCACGCGAGCACGAGCCGCACTGTTCGGCACGGTGATGGCGGCGCGTGCCGCGCTTGCGCACGGCGTCGCCGGCAACCTCGCCGGCGGCATGCACCACGCGTTCCCGGACCGGGGCGAGGGGTACTGCCTGTTCAACGATGCGGCTGCCGCGGTGGCGCTCCTGCGGCGACAGGGTCTTGCGCGCCGGCCGTTCGTGCTCGACCTGGACGTGCACCAGGGGAACGGCACGGCAGCGTGCTTCGCGGGCGACCCCGCTGCGTTCACGTTCTCCCTGCATGCGCGCCACAACTATCCGCTGCGCAAGGAGCGGAGCACGCTCGACGTGGAGCTGGAGGATGGCGCGGACGACGTCGACCTGCTGTCGCGGCTCGAGGCGCACCTGCCGGCGGCGCTCGACGCGCACGCGCCCGACATCGTCTTCTACCAGGCCGGCGTCGACGCGCTCGCGAGCGATCGCCTCGGCCGGCTCGAGATATCGCACGCCGGCCTCGCCGAGCGCGACCGGCGCGTGTTCGGTTGGCTCGTCGAGCGCGGGCTCCCCGTGTGCGTGATGCTCGGCGGCGGCTACAGCCGGCCGCTCGAGGACAGCGTCGAGGCGCATATGAACGTGTGGCGCGCGGCGCGCGCCGCGCGGGATCGCTGGCCCGCGGCGGACACGGTCCCCGGCGCACACTGACATGCGCATCCTGCACTGGTTCCGGAAGGACCTTCGTCTCGACGACAATCCGGCGCTGTCCGCGGCCGCCCACGATGCGGGCGACGACGTGGTGCCGTTCTACGCCAGCGACCCGGCGTGGTTCGCGCGGGCCGACATCGC
>DATLUU010000200.1:0-9651 GCA_035577885.1 Verrucomicrobiia bacterium | reverse complement strand
TCGCCCTCACGCTCACGGGCATGACCGTGGCCCCGCCGCCGCCCTCGGCGTTCGCGATGGCTTCGAGCTCGCTGGTCACGCTCGCGGTCGTCTGCGCCGTGTCGTCGTGGCTCGGCAGGCGCCCGCGAGCGCAACCGGCCTAGCGCGCCAGTGCCTTCGGGTTCGGGCGCCCGTCGGCGCGGGGCGGGCGTCCGCCGCGCCGCGCTTGTGGCACTCCCGTGCAGAACCTAGCCTCGCCGAGGTTCACATCCCGCCCACATCAGAAGGAGGCTCCATGCCGCGCCCGAGTCCCGCGTTCGCGGCGGCGCTGATCGCCGCGCTGCTCTCGCCCGCGGCCGCATCGGCGGCCCCGTCCAAGCCCGCTGCGGCCGCTAGGCCCAAGCCCACCGCGGTGCTGTCGCAGGCCAACTACCCGGTCGAGCGCTACACGCTCGACAACGGCCTCACCGTGATCCTGCACGAGGACCACACCGTGCCCGCGGTGTGCTTCTGGCAGTGGTACAAGGTCGGCTCGCGCAACGAGCGCCAGGGCATCACCGGGCTCTCGCACTTCTTCGAGCACATGATGTTCAACGGTTCGAAGAACGTGCCGCCCAAGGAGTACGACAAGCGGCTCGAGTCGCGCGGCGCCTACTCGAACGCGTTCACGAGCCGCGACATGACCGCCTACTACGAGGAAGGCGGCAAGGAGTCTCTCGAGACCATGCTGCAGCTGGACTCGGACCGCATGCGCGAGCTGTCGCTGCTGCCCGACATGCTGAAGAGCGAGATCGAGGTGGTGCGCGAGGAGCGCCGGTTCCGCGTCGACAACTCGGTGCCGGGGCTCCTGGACGAGGCGCTCTACTCCTCGGCGTTCGAGGCGTCGCCGTACCACTGGCCGGTCGTGGGCTGGATGAAGGACCTGGAGCGCATCACGCGCGACGAGATGGTGAACTACTTCCGCACCTACTACGCGCCCAACAACTGCATCCTGCTCCTGGTCGGCGACTTCGAGCCCAAGGACGCCAAGTTGAAGATCGCGCAGTACTTCGGAAGCATCCCCCAGCAGACGCCGCCGGCGGCGCCGGTGAACAGCGAGCCGGACCAGAACGGCGAGAAGCTGGCGTACGTGCGCTACCCCTCGGAGACGGTGTCGATCGACGTCGGCTACAAGGCGCCATCGGTGAAGAGCGACGACATCTGGACGCTCGACATCCTCAGCGACATCCTCTCCGGCGGCGAGTCGTCGCGGCTCCACCAGGCGCTCGTCTACGACCAGCAGATCGCGCTGTCCGCGGGCGCGTCGTACCGCGCCGGGCTCGAGCCGGGGCTGTTCGAGTTCTACGTGGAGATGAAGCCGGGGCACACCGCCGAAGAGGCGCAGAAGGCGCTCTACGCCGAGATCCAGCGGCTCGCCACCGACGGGCCCACCGAGCGCGAGCTGCAGAAGGCGCGCAACCAGGCGGAGGCGAGCTTCGTCGAGGCGCTGAAGACCAACAACGGCGCCGGGCAGGCGCTCGGCTACTTCGAGCACGTGCACGGCGACTACAAGCAGTTCTTCACCGCCATCGACCACTACCGCACCGTGACCGCCGCCGACTGCAAGCGCGTCGCGCAGCAGGTGTTCGATGCCAACCGCCGCACCGCGGCGATCCTGGTGCCGCTCCCGGTGGGCAAGGAGGAGGCTCAGCCATGAGGCTCGTCTCGAACGGCCGTTTCGGACGCGCGATCACGGGCGTGGCGCTCCTCGCCGCGCTCGCGGCACCCCCGGCGCGCGCGGCGCAGGCCACGACCACGCGCACGAAGCTCGCGAACGGCCTGTCCGTGATCGTGGTGCCCACGTCGCGGCTGCCGCTCGTGGACTTCCGGCTCGTGGCGCGCGCGGGCTCGGTGAACGATCCCGCCGGCAAGGAGGGCGTGGCGCACCTGACCGCGGACCTGCTCACGCAGGGCGCTGGCAAGCGCAGCGCCAAGCAGCTCGCCGACGACATCGAGTTCGTGGGCGGCTCGCTGGACGCGAACTGTGGCGCCGAGCAGATGGTGGTGAGCTGCGAGGTGTTGAAGAAGGATCTGGCGCTGGGGCTGGAGCTGTTCCGCGACGTCATCGTGTCGCCGGCGTTCAGCAAGGAGGACTTCGACCGCAAGAAGGAGGAGGCCCTCGGCCAGATCGCATCGGACAAGAGCGAGCCGGAGGTGATCGCCGAGAACGCGATGACGCGCTGGTTCTGGGGCGACAGCCCGCTCGGCCACCCGGCGATCGGCTGGGAGCCGAGCTTGAAGGCCCTGTCGCGCGACGACGTGGTGAGGTGCCATCAGAGCCTGCTCACGCCCGAGCGCTCGGTCCTGGTGATCGTGGGCGACGTGGACGCCGCTGCTCTCGTCGGCTCGCTCAAGACCGCGTTCGCGTCGTGGAAGCCCGCAGGGCCCGCGCCCACCACCGATCCCTATGGCCCGGCAGCCGCGATCCAGGGGCGCTCGGTGCGCGTCATCAACAAGCCCGAGGCGACGCAGACCCAGATCCGCATGATGTGCCCGTCGGTGCCGCGCAACCACCCCGACTGGTATGCGCTCCAAGTCGCGAACACGATCTGCGGCGCCGGTTTCACCTCGCGGCTCGTCAACTCGATCCGCGTCGAGCAGGGGCTCACCTATAGCATCTCGAGCCAGTTCCAGCAGCGGCGCGCCGCGGGCGCGTTCCGCATCAGCACGTTCACGCGCAACGACCAGCTGCGGAAGTGCGTCGACGCCACGCTCACCGTGGTCAAGAAGCTCGTCGACGAAGGCCCCACCGACGCCGAGCTGGACAAGGCGCGAAACTACCTGAAGGGCCAGTACCCACTCGGGCTCCAGGCGCCCGACGAGCTGGCGGGCGAGATCGCGAACGTCGAGTTCTTCGGCCTGCCGCAGGACTTCATCGCCACCTACCCGGGGAAGATCGGCGAGGTGACCATGGCCGACGTCAAGCGCGTGCTGAAGAGCTACTTCTGCACCGAGGACCTGAAGATCCTCGTGGTCTCGAACGGCGACCTGGCGAAACAGGCGCTCGCCGGCCTGGGGACGCTGGAGATGAAGGAGATCGAGTGAGCTCGAAGCCGGACCAGCGCATCTGGTACGGGTTCAACTCCAACGTCATCGCGCTCGGCCTCACCTCCTTCTTCACCGACATCTCCACCGAGATGCTGATCCCGGTGATGCCGCTGTTCATCACCGCCACGCTCGGCGCCTCGGTCGCGAGCCTGGGGGTGATCGAGGGCATCGCCGAGTGCACCGCCTCGTCGCTGCGGCTCGTGGCCGGCCGGCTCTCCGACCGGATCGGGCACCGGAAGCCGTTCCTGGTCGCGGGCTACGGGCTCTCGGGCGTGTGCAAGACGCTCATGGCGTTCGCCGCCTCGTGGCCGATGATGCTGGGCTTTCGCTTCGGCGACCGCGTCGGGAAGGCGCTCCGAAACCCGCCGCGCGACGCCATCATCGCCGACTCGACGCCGGACGCCGACCTCGGGCGCGCGTTCGGGCTGCACCGCGCCATGGACACCACCGGCGCGGCGCTCGGCCCGCTCGTGGCGTGGTGGCTGCTCGGCCGCTGGTCATCCCTCGGCGCCGACGGCTACCGGCGCATCTTCCTCTGCTCCGCGATCCCCGCGGCGCTGGCGATCCTCGTGCTCGTCACCCTGGTGCACGCCCCGCGCCTGGCGCTCGTCCGCAAGGCAGCGGGTGCCGGCGGGCACGCGCCCCTCGGCTCGCGCTTCGCACGCTTCGTCAGCGCCGACGTGCTGTTCCAGCTCGGCAACTCGAGCATGGCGTTCCTGCTCCTGCGCGCGCAGCACTCGGGGTTCACCGCCGGCGGCGTGTCGCTCCTCTATCTGGGCTACAACCTCTGCTCGGCGGCGCTGTCGCTGCCGTTCGGCGGGCTCTCCGACCGGTTCGGCCGCCGGCCACTGCTCCTCGCCGGCTACCTGCTCTACGCGCTCGCCTACGGCGTCGCGGCGTTCTCGCCCACGCGCGCGGGCGCCACGGTGGCGTTCCTGGCACTCGCCGTGCACAGCGCCATCATCGAGGGCCAGTCGCGAAGCCTCATCGCCGACGTGGTGCCGCGCGAGCGGCGCGCGACCGCGTTCGGCGTCTACCACGGCGCCGTGGGCGCGGCGCTGCTGCCCGCGAGCCTCGTCGCCGGCCTGCTCTGGGAGCGCGTGGGGCCGCAGGCGCCGTTCGCGCTCGGGAGCGTGCTGGCACTCGCCGCGGCGATCGCGCTGGTGACGCTGCTGCCCGCGAACGAGCGCACCGCGGTGCGCCATGCCTGAGCCGGGCTCGGAGTTCGAGCGCATCGCCTCGCTGCTCTCCGGGCTCCCGAAGGGCGAGGGCGTGATCGTGGGCCCCGGGGACGACGCGGCGGTGCTGCGCGTTCGCGAAGGGCGCGACCTGGTCGCGACCACGGACACGTTCGTCGAGGGCCGCCATTTCCGCCGCGACGTTTCGACGTGTGCCGAGGTGGGGGCGCGGCTCGCCGCCGCAAACCTCAGCGACGTCGCGGCCATGGCCGCCGAGCCGCGCTGGGCGTTGCTCTCGCTGGTGGTGCCGCCGTCGTGGACGCACGCGGAATGCCAGCTGCTCGAGCGCGCGTGCGCGCGTGCGCTGGCGCAGGAGGGCGCCGTGATCGTGGGCGGCAACCTCACCTCGAGCAGCGGGCCGTTCTCGGCCACGCTCGTGCTCCTGGGCGAAGTCGAGCGGGGCGCGGCGTGGACGCGGGCGGGGGCCCTGCCCGGGGACGTGCTCGCGGTGACGGGCGCGCCGGGAAGTGCCGCGGCGTTCCTGGCGATCGCGCTCGCCGAGGATCCGCCGTCTCGCTCGCGCGCGGCGCACGAGCTGGTCGAGCGCGTGGTCGCGCCGCCGTCGCGCGTGCGCTTTGCGCGCGCGCTCGCGAACGCAAGCGCCGTGCACGCGGCGATCGACATCTCCGACGGTCTCGCCGCGGACCTCGCGCACGTCTGCGAAGCGAGCGGCGTCGGCGTGCGCGTGTTCGAGACGTCGCTGCCCGCGGACGCCGCACTCGAGTCCGCTGCGCGCACGCTGTCCGCGTTGGCGGGGGATGCGGCGGGGGAGGGGGCGCTGCTCACGCGGCTCCGGCTCGGCGCCAGCGACGACTACGAACTTCTACTGATGCTCGATCCCGGGAAGTGGTCGGAATGCGAGCGCCTCGCGCACGAGCTGGGGGTGCCACTCGCGCGCATCGGCGAGATCACCGCGGGGAGCGCCCGCGTGCTCGCGACCGCGGCTGGCGCGGACGCCGCGCTCGACATGCCCGGCTGGGACCCCTTCTCGAGCCGCGGCTGAAGCGCGGTCCGCGCACACATCATTACATTGAAGCCGCACACGTGCGCTTGATAGCCTTCATATTCGCATGAAAGCGCCGCTCCGCATCGGCCCCTTTGCGCTCGTGGCCGTGGTCGCGATGTCAGGGTGCTCGGACTTGGGCGAGCCCATCCACTTGAGCCCGCACGCCGAGCTCTCGGCCACCTCGCTCGACTTCGGCACCGTCGCCGTGAGCAGCACGGTCACGCGCTCCGTCATCGTCGGCAACTCGGGCGGCAGCGACCTCCACGGCACCGCGAGCGTGGCGTGTGACGACTACGCGATCCAGAGTGGCGGCGGTGCGTTCACCGTGCCGCCGAGCGGCCAGCACGCGGTCGTCGTGGCCTACTCGCCGAGCGGCATCGGCACCACGAACTGCGAGCTCGGCCTCGGGCCCGACATCCCGGCGGTGGGCCTGAACGGAGCCGGTGCGCTGCAGGCGCCCGGCGCGCAGTGCGTGCTGAGCGACACCACGCTCGACTTCGGCACGCTCGCGGTCGGCGGCTCGTCGCCGTCGGGGTTCCGCATCTCCAACCCGGGCTCCCAGCCGCTGATCGTCGACGTGGTCCCGAACTGCGGCGACTTCACCGTGGTCGCGGGCGGCGGTCCGTCGACGCTCGCGCCCGGCGGCACGCTCATGGTGGGCGTGCAGTTCGCGCCGTCGGCGGGCGGGCCGATCTCGTGTTCGATCGCGGTCGGACCCGGCTGCCCCGAGGTGCGCGTGCACGGCTTCGCCACCAGCGTGTCGTTCGCGAGCGACATCCGGCCCACGCTCACCACCACGTGCGCGCTCGGGTGCCATTTCTTCGGGAGCACGACCGACATCGTGAACGTGCACGGGTCCATCTATCCGGAGCAGATCCTGGTGGTACCGGGCGATCCGGCGCATTCGCTCATCTTCATCAAGATCACCGGGCCACCGCCCGGGCTCGGGGCGCGCATGCCGGAGATCGGCCCGGTGCTCAGCGCGGCGAGGATCGAGAAGTTCCGGCGCTGGATCCTCGAAGGCGCGCGGGACAACTGATGACAGCTCGCAGGCTCGACGAGCGCGCGGAGTTTGACCGCGCACGCTGGTCAGGAGCGCGGCGCTCGTGCGCGAAGATGCCTACGAACTCCTACGCGACTTGGCCGATGAATCGCGAGTTACGCGCGCGCATCGGTAACCTGACTGGCTCACGAAGTCGCGTGGTGTTGATGACCGCTTCACCGGCCGTTGAAGGGATGCATTCTTTACGTGTCGGGTATTGCCTGCACCCCTGCGCGCTTGCTAGCGTGCCCGCCTCGATGAAGCTCCGAGAGTGTATCTGGGCGCTGGCCGCGGCGCTGTCTGCGGCAGGGTGCTCGGATCTCGGCGAGCCCCTCCATCTGAGCGCGCACGCCGAGCTCTCCGCGAGCGCACTCGATTTCGGCACCGTCGCGGTGAGCGCGCGTGCGACACGCAGCGTCGTCGTGGGCAACTCCGGCGGCGCGGCACTCCAGGGCGTGGCGAGCGTGTCGTGCGGAGCGTTCTCGATCGAGGGCGGCGGCGGCGCGTTCTCCGTACCGCCGGGCGGCGAGCACACCGTGGTCGTGGACTACACGCCGAGCGCGTCCGGTGCTTCCACGTGCGAGCTGGAGCTCGGGCCCGGCATCCCCGCCGTGAGCCTCACCGGCGAGGGCGCGCTCCAGGCCCCCGGCGCGCAATGCGTGTTGAGCGACACGACACTCGACTTCGGGAACGGCCGGGTCGGCGGATCGAAGCAGGCCACGTTCAGCATCTCGAACCGCGGCAGCGCGCCGCTGATCCTGAACGTGGTGCCCACCTGCAACGACTTCCACGTGCTGTCGGGCGGCGGCTCGTCGACGCTGGATCCGGGCCGCATGCTCGTGGTCAGCGTACAGTTCATCCCCTCGGCGGGCGGGGAGCTCTCGTGCTCGATCGCCATCGGCCCCGACTGCCCGGAGGTGCGCGTGCACGGCTTCGCCACCAGCGTGTCGTTCGCGAACGACCTCGAACCGATCCTGGTGTCGCGGGGCTGCGTCGGCTGCCACGACTTCGCGCAAGGGGCGAGCCAGATGGTGAACGTGCCTTCCGACGGCTACGAGCCTGCGGTCCGCATCAAGCCGTTCGACCTCCTGAACTCGGTGCTCTACCAGAAGATCATCGGCACCACGCGCTACGGCGATGCGATGCCGCAGGGCACCACGGGACTGCCGCCCGCCGAAGCGGAGAAGTTCCGGCGCTGGATCCTCGAAGGTGCGCACGACAACTGATGACCTGCCGCCCACGCTTGGCGCGCCCGGCTCGCCTCGGCGCCGCGATCACGCTCGCCGTGGCTCTGGCGTCCCTGGTGCCGGCGCTCTCGGCGCGCGCGGTGCCGCGCTACTCGGCGCGCTACGAGCAGAACTGCGCGCTCTGCCACGTCAACCCCACCGGCGGTGGCATGCGCTCGGCGTACGCGGTGCAGAAGCTGATCCCCAAGGAGCTGGCGTTCTCGCCGATGAAGCCGGAGCTGATGAAGGAGATCGATCCCAGGATCGGCAAGGTCCTGAGCATCGGCACCGACTTCCGCCAGTTCCTGCTGCTCGAGAGCGAGAACTCGGTGCTCGCTCCGCCGCAGGGCTTCTTCCCCATGCAGGGCGACGTCTACCTCTCGTTCCAGCTCGATCCCAGGCTCCTCCTCTACTACAACCGCGGCTTCAGCAACACCTATGAAGCGTTCGGGCTCGCGAACGTGCTGCCCTGGGACGGCTACGTGAAGGTCGGCCGCTTCGTGCCGCCGTACGGCTGGAGGTTCGACGACCACACCCTGTTCGTGCGCGACGACGAGGGCTTTGCGCCGCCCGCGTACACGGACGCCGGCGCGGAGGTGGGCATCGCGCGCGACCCGATCGACGTGCAGGTGGCGCTCGTGAACGGCTCGCGCGGCTCCACGCAGGACAACGACCGCCGGCTCGCGGTCTCCGGAAACGCCAGCTCGCGTTTCCATGCGGGCCCGGTGGCGGGATCGCTCGGGGTCGCGGGCTACACGCAGCCGGGGCTCAGCGTCGACGTCAGCAGCGCGGGTGTGTTCGGCTACCTCTCGGCATGGAACGTCACCTGGGTGGCACAGAACGACTGGACGCGCCACCAGCCCGCGGGCGGCGCCGCCGTGAGCGGTCTCGTGTCGTCGCAGGAGTTGACCGTGCTGCTGCACCGCGGGGTCGAGATCAAGTCGACGTACGACTTCTACGACCCCGACCGGGACCTCCGCTCGGGCTCCAAGGATCGCTGGGGGGTGGGCTTCGACTTCATGCCGAGCTCGTTCCTCGTGCTCGAAGCGCTGTACCGGAAGACCCGCGTCGATGCCGGCCCCGACCTGCCGGCCAACGGCTACGACGAGGGCCTGTTCCAGTTCCACCTCTTGTATTAGCCGTACCCGCCCGGCCGCCTCTCTCGCTCAGGAGGTCTTTCATGCGGTTCCACATCCTCGCGCTCGCAGCGCTCGCGCTCCTGCCGGCCGAAGGCGCACGCGCGGTCGTATTCGCTGTCCACCCCGGGAAGGACAGCAAGGTGGTGTTCACGTCGAAGGCGCCCACGGAGACGTTCCAGGGCAAGACGGACCAGCTGGAGGGCACGCTGACGCTCGATCCCTCCGCCCTGGGCGACAGCATCTCGGTGCACCTCGAGGTGAACATGGCGAGCCTCAGTACCGGAAAGAAGCTGCGCGACGCGCACATGCGCGAGGACCACCTCGAGGTGGTGAAGTACCCGAAGGCGGTGTTCGAGGGCGCCGCGCTGCTCGGGCCAGCGGGCACGAAGCTCGAGCCGGGCCGGCTGACGCCGTTCCAGGTCGAGGGCACCTTCGAGCTGCACGGCGTGTCGCGTCGCATGCGCTTCCCTGCCGAGGCGACATTCACGCCCGTGGGGCAGGGTGGCAAGCTGGCGTTCAAGGCCACGTTCAGCGTGGCGCTGCCCGACTACCAGATCAAGCGACCCGAGTTCCTGTTCCTGAAGCTCGCCGAGGTGCAGGAGGTGGAGGTCAGCGCGATCGCTTCTTCGGCGCCTTGAGCGACGCGGACACGGTGCTGGCGGAGGAGCGCGTCGGGACCACGGCGCGCTTCTTCGCCGCCGGCTTGACCACCGCGCGCGCCGGCTTCACGCGGCGCGTCAGCTCACCGATCACGCGGTTGTCGTCGAGCCCGCCCAGCTTGTGGAAGCGCGCCTCGAGGTCGAGCAGGTACTTCTTCCGCGGCAGCCCACCCACGTAGTTGGACGGCTTGCCGTCGGCGCCCAGCACGCGGTGGCACGGGATCACGATCGGCAGCGGGTTCGTGAGCACCGCCTGCGCCACCGCGCGCAGGTTG
>DATLUU010000199.1:0-2913 GCA_035577885.1 Verrucomicrobiia bacterium | reverse complement strand
GGCTCGCCCGGGGATGCGCGCGCGGTCGAATGGGCGCTCGCGCGGCTGCGCGCACTGGGGTTGAAGAACGTGCACGCCGAGCCGGTCACCGTGCCGCACTGGATCCGCGGCAACTGCTCCGTGGAGGTGGTCTCGCCGTGGCCGCAACCGCTCGTCGCGGTGGCGCTCGGCGGCAGCGTCGCGACGCCGGAGGCGGGGCTCGAGGCCGAGGTGGTGCCGGTCACCAACATCGACGAGCTGGCGCGCATCGACTCGACGCGCATCGCCGGGCGCATCGTCTTCTACACCGGCCGCATGCAGCGCGCCGAGGACGGCTCGGGCTATGGCCGTGCCGTGACCGTGCGCGGGCGTGGCGCGGCGGAGGCCGCGCGCCGCGGCGCCATCGGCGTCATCATCCGCTCGGTCGGCACCGACCGGAACCGGCTCGCGCACACGGGCGGCATGCGCAACGAGCCCGGCGACAAGCTGATCCCGGCGCTCGCCATCTCCAACCCCGATGCGGATCTCCTGGAAGACCAGTTGGCCTCCGGCCAACAGGTGCGCCTGAGGATGTCCAACAGCTCGTCCTGGGCCGACAGCGCGCGCTCGGCGAACGTGATCGGCGAGATCCCGGGCCGCGAGCGGCCGCGCGAGGTGGTGGTGCTGGGCGCCCACCTGGACTCGTGGGACCTGGGCCAGGGGGCGCACGACGACGGCGCCGGCGTTGCCATCGTGTCGGCCGCGGCGAAGCTGATCGGCGAGGCGAGATCGAAGCCCCGGCGCACGGTGCGCGTGGTGCTGTTCGCGAACGAGGAGTTCGGGCTCTCCGGCGCGCTCACGTACGCGCGCGACCACGCGGGGGAGGCGGCGAGCCACGTGATGGGGATGGAGTCCGACCTCGGCGCCTACGCGCCGCTCGGCCTCCACTCGCGCGTGCCGCCCGACCGGCTCGCCGCCATCCGGGCCATGCAGTCCGTGCTCGCGCCGCTCGGCGTCCAGTACCGGGGGAACGACGCCTCGGGCGACGCCGACGTGGGGCAGATCGCGGCGCTCGGGGTGCCGGTCTGCGACCTGGATACGGACGCCTCCGAGTACTTCGACTGGCACCACACCGCGAACGACACGTTCGACAAGGTGGACCCGGCCCTGGTGCGGCGGAACGTCGCCTGCTACGCCGCGCTCGCGTGGCTCGCGGCGGACTATGCCCCGGGGTTCGGCAGGGCGCCCGGCACGCGCTGAGCCCACCGCGGGGCCGAGTCCCCGCGGCTCGCTCTGCCGCTCCGTACATCCGTGTAGACCGGAAACGCTCGCGGAGAGCGCGCGGGGATGGGGCCACTTCACCTCCCAAATCCTTGGAATCGGCCCCGATGCACCTGTATCATCTTCGCGGAAGACTCGCCTTGCCAACGCCTGCACGCTGACGGAGTCCCCCATTCGTTCCCAGGGCTCACCCCCCTTTGAGCCGCGGAACGGACCCTGCGCCGGCCTCGTGTGCTGGATCCCCGCCCCGTTCGGAACCCCTTGCCGATGCGCACGAGCTTTCCCGCAGGCTCAATGAAAGCGCTCACCCTCACGGCCGCCGCATTGGCGCTGGCCGCCGCTCCGGCGCTCGCCCTCACGGTGAGCACGTCGTCGCTCGTGAGCGGCACCGCCGGCATGAGCTACGCCGATACCGTCGAGGCGGCAGGCGGCACACCACCCATCGTGTGGTCGATCGCCGGCGGCAGCCTGCCCGCGGGGCTCTCGATCGATGCCGGCAGCGGGGCCATCACCGGCACGCCCGGCTCGATCGGCACCAGCGCGTTCGTGGTGCTCGCCACCGACGCGCTGAGCGACACCGCGAGCCGCGCGCTGTCGATCTCGATCGACGGTGTGCCCGCGGCGATCACTGACCTCGCCGCCGCGCGGCTCACGTCCGGCAACGATGCCGACGGCACGTCGCGCATCCAGCTCACGTTCACGCCCACGACGTTCGCCGCCGCCGCCGAGGTCTACCGCGCTCCGTTCGGCGGCTACCCGCTCTACGACGATGCCGGCGGGTTCGTCCCGCCCACGCCCAGCTATCCGCCCGGGCCGCCGTGGGTGCTGACCGCGGTCACGGCGAGCGGGCAGTCGGACGAGCCCTCGGGCCGGGATGCTTGGGTCTACGTGGCGTTCGCGAAGAACGCCGCCGGCGCGGTCTCGGGCGTCTCGAACAAGACGGCGCCCGCGCCCAACTACGCACTCGGCGACGTCACGAACGGCGTCACTGCCGGCAGCGGCGACAACCAGGTCACGGACGCGGACGTGTCGCTGCTCGGCGCCCACTACGGCATCAGCGGCAGCGCCATCACCAGCGCCGGCGTGAGCTACCTGGACGTGGGCCCTACCGTCGATCTCTCGCTCTCGACGCGGCCGTTCACCGACGCCCGCATCGACTTCGAGGACCTGATCGTGTTCGCCTCCAACTACGGGCTGGTCTCGCGCCCGGCGGCGATCGTGGCGAACGCCGAGGGCCGCGGGGCTACCCGTGCGCAGCACGGGTCCGGGCCGGAGCAACTCTCGCTCGACGCTCCTGCGACCGTGGCGGCGGGGGAGACGTTCGAGGCCAGTGTGCGCCTGCAGGCGAACGGCCGCGCCCAGGGCATCTCGGCCGCGCTCGCGTGGGACGCCTCGGTCGCCGACGCGATCGGGTTCGCGAGCGACGGCTGGCTCGAAGCGCAGAAGGGTGTCGTGCTCTCGCCCGCGCCCGGCGCCGTGGACGCGGCGCTCCTGGGCATCCGCGCGCAGGGCATCGCCGGCGAGGGCCGACTCGCCACGTTCACGTTCCGCGCGCGGCGCGCGGGCGATCCCGCGCTCCGCTTTGGCCGCGTGCTCGCGCGCGACGCCGCGAACCGGCCGCTGCCGCCGGGCACGCTCGTCACCTCGGGCGGCCGCCCGCTCGCGGCGACCACC
>DATLUU010000198.1:0-4444 GCA_035577885.1 Verrucomicrobiia bacterium | reverse complement strand
GACAAGGAGGCGGTCCGCCCGGTCGCGGCGAGCGTGACCGACGCCACGGCATGCGAGAGCAGGAGCGCGCCCAGGAGGTCGGCCGTGTAGTGCGCCTTGGCGAGCAGCGTCCCCATCCCGAACACCACCGCGACGCCGAGGAAGAACCGCCGCCAGCCCACATCGGAGCTCAGCCACGCGCACAGCGAGATGAAGCCGACGTGGCCGCTCGGGAAGTAGGAGTGGTTCGCGTAAGGGTAGAGGCGAAGGGCGTCCAGCGGCGCTCCCGGCGGCGCGCCGATCGGCATCAGCCACAGGAACACGCCGCGCGCGGCGAACAGCATGCCGATCGCCGCGAACAACAGCGGCGTGCGCTCGGGCTGTCGCCGGAAGTGGTGGAACGAGAACACGGCCAGGAATGCCGCGAGCCCGTACTCCCCAGCGACCTCGATGCCCAGCGTCGGCAGCCGCGACAGCACGGGATCGGCGAGGTGCGGGTAGAAGTGGACGTGGACGTCGGTGAGCTGCAGCAGCCACTGGTGCACGGCGAGACCGGCCGCCATGGCGGCCATCGCGAACATCGATCGGCTCAGGCGCGTCATCACCCACCGGGGACGGGATGGAACGGCGGCCCGAACAGGTGTCACTGGGGGTTCGATGCGACACCGCGGGTCGGTGCCGAGGGGTGAATGCCGGAGATCGCGGTCAGCCTGGTGGAAGCCTCGGGGCCGCGCGTCACGCGATCGTGCGGTGCGCGGGCGCCTCAGGCCCGCAGCGCGCCCACGAACCGGCCCGGCTCGATCGCGTGGCCGGGGAACACCGCCTCGAGCGAGCCGGCGCCCAGGTGCCGGCCGAGCAGCTCCGCGAACAGGTCGCGGAAGTCGGTGGTCACCGCGAGGTCGCGTCCCTCGAAGCGCGCCTCCGTCGCCAGGCCCGGCCAGCGTCCGAGCACGCGCCCGCCCTTCACCGGGCCGCCCATCACCAGCATCGCGGTGGCGCGGCCGTGGTCGGTGCCCGAGCTGCCGTTCTCGGCGATCGTGCGCCCGAACTCGGAGCAGGTGACGACGACGACGTCGTTCATGCGGTCGCCGAGATCCTGCGCGAACGCGGCGAGTCCTTTCGCGAAGTCGCCGAGGCGCGCCGCGAGCTGCCCCTGCTCGCTGCCCTGGTTCACGTGCGTGTCCCAGCCGCCGACGTCGGCGAACGCGATCTCCAGGCCCACGCCTGCCTTGATGAGCTGGGCGATCTGCAGCAGCGACTGCCCGAAGCGGCCGTTCGGATAGCTGGCGCCGTGCTCGGGCACGTAGCGCTCGGGCTCGATCCTCTTGAGCATGTTCGCAGCCTCGAAGCCCTCCTGCGCCGAGGACGCGAGCAGCCCGGTGGGCGCGGTCTCGTAGAGGCGCTCGAACGCGCGCGTGAGCCGGTCCCGGGTCGCATCGTTCGCGGCGCGCACGCCGAACGCGCGCAGGTCGCCGATCGCCAGGCTGGGCGCGCTCCCGGTCAGGATGCGCGGCAGCTCGGGGCCGAACGACACGGCGCGGAACGGCGTCTCGTCGTGCTCGCGCTGGTGCTGGCAGTAGCGGTTGAGCCAGCCGTCGGCCGTGGCCTTCACCCCCGGCGTGCCGCTCTCCATGTAGTCCTGCGCGTCGAAGTGGCTGCGCGTCGGGTCGGGCGAGCCGATGGCGTGGATGGGCGCGAGCACGCGCGCATCCCACAGGGGCTTGAGCGGCGCCAGCGCGGGGTGGAGCGCGAAGCGGCCGTCGAGGTCGATCGCGGCCGACTCGGGGATGGCGATGTTCGGCCGCTCCTTGTAGTAGTGGGCGTCCCCGTGCGGCACGAGCATGCTCAGGCCGTCGACGGCGCCGCGCTGGAACAGGCACACCAGCACGCGGCCCGATCGCGCCGCCGGCCCCGGCTGCGCGTAGGTGGCGCGCGCGAGGAACAGCGGGTCGAGGCCGTAGCTCACCATCGCCAGGCCACCGGCCTTGAGGAACGCACGGCGCGAGAGCTTCATGTCACCTCCGGGGCGGCCGTGGTGTCATTGTCGCTGGAACTCCGGGCTTCCGAGCGCCAGGCCCACGGCGAGCGCGCGGCCGCGCTCGGGATCGCGCACGTCGCCCAGCTCGCCCACGATCACGCTGCGCGTGTGCTCGGTCATGGCGCCCCCCAGGACGCGCGCGTTCACGGCGTCCACGAGGGCCGCGGGATCCGCGGTCACCGGCAGGATCGCGTCCAGGTCCACGGCGGCGCCGGGCGCCCGCCCGGATGCGAGCGCGATGGCGAAGTTCATGCGCGCGAGCAGCGCGCCGCTGTTCGCCCAGTCCTCCTGTCGCTCGGGATAGCCCGCGGGCGAGGGCTGGCGGTAGAGCGGCTCGCCGAGCCTCCCCACCACGTCGGCGAGCCTCGCTCCCGAGTCCGGCGCGGCGTCGAGCGCGCGCACGGCGCTGGCCACGAACTCGAGCGGCGTCTTCACCTTGCCGCCGATCGCTCCCGCGGACCAGAACTCGGGGCTCTGCGCGATGGCGCGCACGACCTGTCGGACGTCGCCGTCGCTCGCCTTCCACGCCGCGACCGCGGCGTCGACGCACCCGTCGGGCGGATCGTCGCTCACGAACCGCGCGCACAGCTTCGTGCACAGGTGGCGGATGGTGGCGGGATGGCGCGCGAGCAGGCGCAGCAGCCGCACGCCCTCCTCCTCCCCGTGCCCGGCCGGGAATCGCGTGCCGAGCACCACCTTCTCGCCGAAGTCGTGCGCGCGTGGCCGGAACACGAAGCCGCCGCCCTGCGCCGGCGGCTGCATGCTCCAGCCGGTGAGGATGCGCGCCACCGCGATCACGTCCTGCTGCGTGTAGCCGCCGTCCACGCCGAGCGTGTGCAGCTCGAGCAGCTCGCGCGCGTAGTTCTCGTTGATGCCGGTGCGGCGCGCGCCGCCCGCATTCGCCCGCGGCGGGACCGGTGTCCCGGGCGCGACGCTCTGCACGTTGTCGAGGTAGAAGAGCATCGCCGGGCTGCGCGCGGTCGCGATCAGCAGGTCGACGAAATGGCCGAGCGCGTGCGGGCGGATCACGTCCTCGACGTAGCTCGGGAGCAGGAAGCGGTCGGCGCCCTTGTCGAGGAAGACGTTGAAGTGATCGAACCAGAAGCTGGCCATGACCTCGCGCAGCTGGTCCTCGGCGGTGACCGCGCGCACCATCGCGATGCCGCGCACCTGGTCCAGCATCTCGCGCGTCTCGGCTCGCATCTCGGCAGGAGGCGCCCCCTCGCCCGCCTTCGCCGCCCGGGCGGCGCGGCGCATGTCGACGAAGCGGCGCGCCCACTCGTCCGGGTCCAGCGCCAGCGCGGGCGTGCGCTTCTCCAGTGCCGCGAGACGCGCGTCGTCATGCCCGTTCGCGGCGAGCTGCGCGTCCAGCCACGCGAGCGCGCCCTGGCGCGCGACCTCGTCGACCTGCCCGGCCCTGGGGCCGAACGCGAAGCGCTGGAGCACGTGGAGAGCGGAGTCGCTGGCGGAGAGCGGGCGCGGCGACGGCTCCGGTGCCGCCGGGGCGGCCGCACCCAGCGCGAGCGCGGCCACGGCGAGCGCGATCGCGCGTGCGGCACGAGGCGTGGATGCGTCGATCATGGGATCCCCGGGAACGAGCCAGCCGCCGTGGTGGCGGTTCGCCGGGAGCATGGCGGGACGAGCCACGGGCTCCAAGCAAAGTCGTTGCTATGCCCCGGGACGCGGCCCTTCCTTACGAAAGATGGACGGGCCCCTGGATCAGTGGCCGCCCTTGCCGCCACCCTGGTGATGACAGTTGTTCTGGCACGCCTTCCGCCCCTCCTGGATCCGGTCCACGGCCGCCCGGTGCCGCTCGGCTTCGGCCTGGTGGCACTTGGGGTCGCCCTTGTCGCAGGCGTGCTCGTTCGCCACGTGCAGCTGGCTCTCGTCGCGCATCGCATCGTTCGCCGAGTGCGCGCAAGCCGAGATGCAGTTCGCGGCCTCGGTCGCCGGCTCGCGCGGCACCAGCACGTTGTCGGTGACGCTCTTGCATGTCACCAGCGTGGCCGCGAGCGCCACCGTGGCCATGGCGAAGAGGACCCAGCGAGCAAGAGGTGAACCTTGGTCGAGATGGTGCATGGTCAGCTTGCTCCCTGAGGACGGCCCCGCGCGCCGGTCCGGTCGGTCCGGACTCGGGTTCGCGCGCTTCACAATGAAAACCAAACCATGTCGTTGCCAGTGCTCGACGGCGTGCCCCGGCCGCAGCGCACCCCGGTCATCGACGAAGGGGCTCAGTGACCTCCATTCCCCGCGCCCTGGTTATGACAGTTGTCCTGGCACTGCTTGCGCTGGGCCTGGATCGCGGCCACGGCGGCTTCGTGGCGGGCTTCCTCGTTCGCCAGGCACTGGGCATCGCCGTTGCACGCCTGGACGTTGGCCACGTGCAGATCGCTCTCCACGCGGATCGCGTCGTTCGCGGCCTTCGCG
>DATLUU010000197.1:0-2191 GCA_035577885.1 Verrucomicrobiia bacterium | reverse complement strand
GGGCTCCAAGCCCTACGCAGGTCAGCCTGACGCTGACTTCATCAGCATCTGGAAGAACTGGGCCGTCGACGTGCGCGGCAAGGGCATCGACAGCGGCCACTTCATGGCCGAGGAGAACCCGGACGCAACGTACGCGGCACTGCGGGAGTTCTTCGCGGAGTAGCGGACAGCAAGGGATGCAGGGCAGGTTTCACATGTCATCCTGAAAGGTTGTGACTCTTTGCGGCCGGGTGCGAGGTGCCGAGGGCAAGCTGTCGAGAGTGAAGAGGAGCGACCATCCGGCGGGTCGTCCGGCCGCCGGCAGGGGAGGTCTGGCTGCGCCTGGCGTGTCGGGGCGAGCGAGGGGGTGCGGGTCGGGGCGTCTGGATGGTTCGGGCGGCGTGTCGGAGCGTCTGGGGGGGTGATTAGGCGGTCAGGGCGAGGTAGCGGAGCAGGTTGTGGGTGACGGTGAGGAGCAGGACGACGCTGGTGACGCGGTCGACGCCCCGGACGGTGAAGCGTTGGAGGCCGTGACGGAAGCGGAGTTGGGCGTTGGTCCACTCGGCGATGCCGCTGCGGTGTCGATAGGTGGTTCGGCCGTCCTCGGTACCCATCCGCTGGCGCCACGCGGCGACGGCGGGCGTGTCGTCCGGGCGCGGATCATAGGCGGTCCGGCCGCTGGTCGTGGTGCGCGGCGGCTCAACCGGGGCGTAGACGGTCACGTCATGGGCTGCCAGGGCGGTGATGTCGTCGCGGGTCGCCAGCCCGCCATCGATCAGGTACTCGGTCGGATGTTGCCCGGTGCGCTCGACGACCTGCGCCTCCAGCGGGGCGGCCAGCCCGCCGTCGCTCCCCTGCGGGCTGACCTGCACCCCGACGATCGCCCGCCCGTCGCCGGTGGTCGCGAGCTGGATGTTCAACGCGGGTCGGAAGCCGCCGTCGCCCATCTTCATCACCCGCACGTCCGGGTCCGTCGTCGAGACCCGCGCCTCGGGGACGCGCTGTTGCCGCTCCTTCGACAGCTTCTGCCGCTGCTTCGCCTTGATCGCCTCCAGCTCCGGCAGCGCCTGCAGGGCCCGCTCGACCCGGTCCCGTCGCTCGCGGGCGGCCCGCTCGCGGGCGGCCTGCTCCTTGCGGGTCACCGTCGGGTCGTGGGCCTCGGGGGCGTCGCGCTCGGCTGCCAGTCGCGTGACCTGCTCCTGGGCCTCGGTCAGGCACCGCTCCAGGCTGGCGCGTCGCCGAAACGAGCCCGACCCGGCCGCCGCCCGGACCCGCACGCCATCCTGGGCCACTCGCTGCAACGTCACCAGATCCTCGCGCATCAGCAGCGCAATCGTCTGGGTCAACAGCGCGTCCAGCTCTGCCTGGTGCGCCACCCGGAAGTCCGCCAGCAGGTGGTAGTTGACCGGCACCCCGCCCCGCAGCCACCGATACGCGTCGTGCTCCTCGCTCAGCCGGGCCAGCCGCCGCGCACTCCCGATCCCTTCCACCGTCGCCAGCAGCCACAGCCCCAACAGCACCCGGGGATCGCTCGCCGGTCGCCCAGGCCCATCGACCGCCGCCCGTATCCGGGTGTAGAACGCTCCCAGGTCCAGCCGCTCCAGCACCGCCCAGATCGCCCGCGCCGGGTGCTCTGGCGCCACCCGCTCCTCCAGGCTCTGCGGCACCAGCTCCACCGGGTCACGCACCGCCCGCGCGATCCGCTGCGCGTGCGCTCCCATCAACGCTCTCGGCCGACGCTCCTGCCCTGCGGGCATCCCTGGCAACTGCGGCTCCTGGCTCATCGCGCAACCTCGCTCCGGGGGTGCCTCATTCTCCCACGACCCCCACTCGCACCGGTAGAGGTGGCCCCTCGCATCCTTGCTCCTCCACCTCCGCCGACCTGCCCCGACGCCGCCGAAAAGATCACAAGCTTTGAGCGAAGCGAAGGATCTCACCAACGCTCCTGATACAGTCTATGAGATGTTTCGCTGCGCTCACCATGACATGCATCATGTGACGTACACCTCGCTCAACGCGAGGTGCATCGCATGCGATGTCACGATGGCACCCGCGTTCATTTCTTCGACATCGTGTCGTAAAATGACAGGAACGCACTCGGCGTCGGAACGAACCCCTCGACGGTCTTGCGGTAGGCGAACGTCGCCAGGATGTCGAACGGAAAGATCCCGACCGCATCCTCCCAGATGATCTTGTTCGCCTGGGCGTACAG
>DATLUU010000196.1:0-3270 GCA_035577885.1 Verrucomicrobiia bacterium | reverse complement strand
GACGAGAGTTGAAGCGAGAATTCGGACTCGGAGCCGCAGCGTTCGTGGGTGGGGGGACCTCGGCCCACGAGTGCTCATGCCCGACGAAGCTAGCCCGCACCGGCCCTTTGACCGGAGTGTCAGCCCGTAGGTAACGTCTCGGCGCGGGTCGGGAAACGGCCGCGAACAAGACGCATAACCGCAGCGACAACGCGCGATTGCGCTTGATGACCGCATCCTCCGCCGAGGCTTCAATGCGTGGGGGTCGCGTGAGGTTCTTCTTCGTCGAGTGGGCTCGATGATCGTCGAGAAGTCGAAAGCCCCCGACGCAACTGCGGTGCGTGCGCAGCTCGAGCGGATCCTCGCGAGCTCCCACTTCGCTGCCGCGCCAGGCGCGAGCCGGCTGCTGCGATTCATCGTCGAGGAATCCCTCGCCGGTCGCGCGCAGCAGCTCAAGGAGTACACGCTCGCGCGACAGGTGTTCGAGCGCGATGCCTCGTTCGACTCGAAGACCGATCCCGCCGTGCGCGTCGAGGCGAGCCGTCTGCGGAATCGGCTCGAGCACTACTACCTCACGGTCGGGCGTGCGGACCCGGTGCTGATCGAGCTGCCGCGCGGCTCCTACGTGCCCGCGTTCCTGCCGCACGCGGACGTCCTCCACCTGGGCGAGGCGCTGGCCGAGGCAAAGTCCGGCCGCGAGGGCGCCGCCGTGGTGGGCTCGCTCGGGACGTGGCCCGATCAAGGCCCGGCGATCGCCGTGATGCCGTTCGAGAACCTGGGCGACGCGTCCGACACGACTTTCGCGGACGGCCTCTCCATCGAGATCGTCACCGCGCTGTCGAGATTCCGCGAGCTGCACGTGCTCGGGCACAGCACGGTATTCAGGCACCGCGGCGAACGCGACGCCCGGCGGCTGCGCGGCGAGCTGGGCGTGGACTGGGTGCTCGCGGGGAGCGTGCGCCGGGCCGCGAAGCAGCTGCGGGTGAACGTCGAGCTGGTGAACGCCACGGACGGATCGGTGCTCTGGGCCGAGAGCTACGAGCGCGATCTCGAGGTGGAAGCCATCTTCGCGGTCCAGGAGGACATCGCCCGCCACGTGGTGGCCACGCTCGCCCAGCCGCAGGGCGTGCTCGCGCGCCCGCTGACGGTGGCGGCCAAGCTCAAGCCGCGCGAGCGGCTCAGCTCCTACGACTGCGTGCTGCTGTTCTACGACTACGGCGCCAATCACTCGCCGGAAGCGCACCTGCGCGTGCGGGACGCGCTCGAGGCCGAGGTGCGCGAGGCGCCCGACGTGGCCGCGCTGTGGTCGGCATTGTCCATGGTCCATGCCGACACGTGGCGATTCGGGTACAACGTCCAGCAGACGCGCGAGAAGGCACTGGAGCAGGCGCTGCGCGCGGCGCGCAAGGCGGTCAAGCTCGATCCGCTGGACGCGCTCAGCTACCACGCGCTGTTCCTCGCGCACTATGCGAACGGCGATCTCAAGGCATTCCGGAAGGCCGGGAATCGCGCGCTCGAGCTGAACCCCAATCACGTCGACATCCTCGCCGACTACGGCCTGCACCTGACGTTCTGCGACGACTGGGATCTCGGGCTGCTGCTGCTCAAGGCGGCGTTGTCGCTCAACCCGGAGCCGCCCGACTGGTACTGGTTCCCGTTCTTCATCTGGCACTTCGAGCGCAACGAATTCGACGCCGCGCTGGACATGGCGTTGCGTGCCCGCAACGATCGCTTCTTCTGGACGCACGGCATGCACGCGCTCGCGTTCGCGGCGCTGGGCATGCGCGCCGAGGCCGCGGCGGCCTTCTCGAGGCTGCTCGAGACCTATCCCGGCTTCGCCAGCGTGGCGCGTGAGGAGCTCTCGCGCTGGGGCAGCCCCGAACGCACCGAGCGCGTGCTCGGGCTGCTGCGCGACGTGGGACTGCCGATCCCGATCACGGAGTCGACGACCGCGACGCCCCACCCGGCCCCGCGCGAAGGCTAGGGCCGTTCCGCGCCCCTGGCCGTGAGAACAGCAGGCGGACGTCCATGGCGTGTCGGAGTGGACCGGCGAGCTCTGGAGCACACTCGATATGATTGAGACCCGTGAGCCTTCCCACGAAACCCGGGGTCCAGCCGCCCGGACGTTGCTGCTGCTGGCGGTCGTGATCCTGGGCGAGGTGGCTGCGGTGCCGCGGGCCCGGGCTGATGACAGGGCCGACTTCCCAGCTCACTGGTGGACGCCGGTGCCGCGCGAGGGAGCCCCGCAATGGGAAATCCTGCCGCAGGAGGCCGGACCAGGGGAGGTGATCCTCTCGAAGCGAAACGAACTGGGCCTGCTCTCGAACTTCGCACCGACGCCGTTCACGTTTCGTGGCCGTCACTATGCGAGCCTCGAGGGATTTTGGCAGATGATGCTCTATCCCGAGGGGGAGAGTGATCCTCGCGCGAAACACCCGGGACTGGAGTGGAAGTACTCGCGAAATCAGGTCGCCGCAATGACGAGCTTCGAAGCGAAGAAGGCCGGTGAACTGGCGGAAGAGAACATGCGGACGATGAACATCGACTGGGTGAGCTTCGAAGGGCGGCACTTCGTCTATCGGTCGCCCAAGCCGGGAGAACACTACCGACTCATCGTCGCCGCGACGCGCGAGAAGGTGAAGCAGAACCCCGAGGTGCAGAGGGTGCTGCTGTCGACGGGGAATCTGGTGCTGAGACCGGACCACCATCAGGAACCCGACGCGCCACCCGAGTGGCGCTACTTCGAGATCCTCACGAAGATCCGCGCCGATCTGAGGAAGCAGAGATGAGGAACTGAAGGGCCTACCGGAAGTCCGCTCATTCCCGGCGCTGCCCGCTGCCGAGAAACGTGTTCCAGATCGTCCTTTCGAGAGCGGCCATCGCAGCCTCGAGGTCCGCGCGATCTTTGATCGTTTCGGAAGTCGTGCCGTCTTCCGCGGCGAGTATCTCCGCGCATCGCTCCTTGATGGGCAGGTCCTCGTCGCGATTTCCCAAACGGTCCAGCAGGGCTCTCACTTGCCGGATCTGCTCTTGGGCGCCCGCGATCTGTTCCAAGGCTTGCTCGACCGTTACGGCACCGCGCTCAGCGTTCTGTAGCAGATGGCACTGGAACACGCGGCAGCATTTCGGACGATGGGTGTAAATACCGCATCGTGTTCCACGCAGAGCCGCGCAGGGCTGCGACAGCAGGCCCGTGTTCCTGCCCTCGCTCTCGACGTCCACCCCCAGGATCTCGAGCCGAGCGACCTCGGCCTGACCCACCAGCTCGACGTCGGCGAACAGCGTGCCGTC
>DATLUU010000195.1:0-4896 GCA_035577885.1 Verrucomicrobiia bacterium | reverse complement strand
GACGGTGGCCCCGGGCGCCACGAACGCCGTGGGATGGAGCCGGAGCCGCGCCGGCCAGTCCTGGTGTCGATCGCTCACGGGCGAGCCACCTCACCCACGAACGGATTGCTCTTCCGCTCGGCGCCGATCGTCGTCGCAGGGCCGTGGCCGGGGAGCACCTTCATCTCGTCGCCGAGCGGGAACAGCACGTCCCGGATGCTGCGCTCGAGCTGGTCCCACGACGCCCCCGGCAGGTCGGTGCGCCCCACGGAGCCGGCGAACAGCACGTCCCCGGACCACAGGGTCGAACCGTGTTTGAAGGTCACGTGACCGGGCGCGTGGCCGGGCGTGAACAGCACCTCCATGGACTGCTCGCCAAGCGGCACGCGCTCGCCGGGGACCAGGTCGTGGCCCACCTCCGGCACCTCGACCGGCGGCAGGCCGAACATCGAGCCCTGGAGCTCGACGCGCTCGAGCAGCGGCCGGTCGCTCGGATGCAGCGCGAACACGCCGCCGACCGCCTGCTGCACCGGCAGCATCGCCGCGACGTGGTCGTAGTGGGCGTGCGTGGCGAGCAGCCAGCGCACGAGCAGCTTCTCGCGCCGCACGAGCTCGATCACCTTCCCGGGCTCGAAGCCCACGTCGAGGATCGCGGTCTCGCGCGTCGCGGCGTCGGTGACCACATAGATGTTGTTCGCGAACGGTCCGACGTCGTGGAAGGTGCGGTTCTCGAGCATCCTCACTTCATCCGTCTGTAGGCTCTCTGCAACAGCAGCGCGTCGTTCTCCATCTCGGGACTCTCGCACACCACCCAGCCGCCGACGCGCTGGTCCTTGAGCGCGCGCAGCAGCTCCCGCCAGCGGAACTTCGTCCGCCGGAGCGGCTGGTGCCGGCGCTCGCCCCCGGGGCCGTATTCGATCCCGGAGATGTGGACGTGCAGCCGGTCGAGAGCGGGCCGTCCGAGCCTCGTCTCGATCGCGGCCAGCGTCGCGGCGAAGTCGTCGTAACGGTTGTGCTTCCCCAGCTCGCGGGCATAGCGGTGCGAGAAGTCCACACAGGGTAGCACCCCGGGCACGGCCGCGCTCCACGTCAGCACCTCGTCCAGCGAGCCCACCTGGGTGGCCTTCCCGGTCAGCTCCGCGCGCACGTCGATGGCGTGGCGCCGCCGGCGCAACGTGGCGGTGACGCGTTCGAGCTCGGCCTGCACGCGGCGCGCGGCCTGGTCCGCCGCGAGCCCGCGGTAGAAACCCGCATGGAAGCAGAACGACCGGGCGCCGCAGCGCGCGCCGAGCCGCCCCGCCTCCTCGAGGCGCGCGCGGCTCCGCGCCACGATCTCGGGCGCGCCGCACAGGTTCACGTAGTAGGGCGCGTGCGCGGTGAGCGAGACGTCGTGCTCACGCGCGGCGCTCGCGATGGCGTCGGCCGTGGCGTCGCTCATGCGCACGCCGTTCACCCACGCCATCTCGAGATGGTCGAGCCCGAGCTCGCGGGCCCTGCGGATGCCGTCCACCGTGCGTGGCCGGGGGCTCGAGAGCGGGATGCCGGACGTGCCGAAGCGGAGCATTGGGGTCAACGCTTGTAGCCGATCTTGCGCAGGAACTCGCGGCGCGTTGCCCGCTCTGCCTCGCCCTCGATGCCCTTCGGAGGGCTGCCGTCCACCACGCCCACCACGCCCCGACCCTGCTCGGTGGTGGCGACCAGCACCTGCACGGGGTTCGCGGTGGCGCAGAAGATGCGGCAGACCTCCTGGCACTGCTTGATCGCCGGCAGCACGTTGATCGGGTAGGCCCCGCGGAGCACGAGGAAGAACACGTGTCCCGCGCCCACCGCCTGTGCCTGCGCCGCGGCCGTGTCCACGAGCTCGGCCTCGTTCCCCTCGGTGCGGATGAGGCAGGGGCCCGAGGCTTCGCAGAACGCGAGCCCGAACCTCGCCTGCGGCACCGTGGTGATCACGATCTCCGCGATGTCCTCCGCCGTCTTGATGAAGTGCGACTGCCCCACGACGACGTTACAGTCCGCCGGAAACACCAGCGGCACGGCGGTCAGCTCCATGTTCCCAGCCCCCGAAGTCCTCGATCCGGTCCCGAACGCTTTCAGTACGGCGCCCGAAGTTCTCGACGCGGCGCCGGAGGCGCCGGACATCTAAAAAGCCTGCGACGAGCCGAACGAGAATACCGGGGTTCGGCGTCCGTCGCGCGTGGGCGAGAGCGGGTAGGCGATGTCGAAGCGCGCCACCTGGTGTTGCGACGCGTGCGGGAACGAGAATCTCAGCCCGAAGCCGGCGTCGTGGTGCCACGGGGCGTTGTCCGACCCCGTGCCCCAGGCCCGGGCCGCGTCCACGAACACCGCCCCGCCCAGGCTCGCGAGTGCCAGCACGTCGCGGGCCGCGACCCAGCGCGCCTCGCCGTTGAACCGCCAGATCTGCGTGCCGGCGAGCGCCTGGACACCGTACGCGCGCAGGCCGTTCAACCCGCCCACCACGCTCTGCACTTCGCGCGGCGCGTCGGCGGCGACTTCACCGTGCCCCGCCACCACCAGCGCCAGGTCCCGGCCCGGCTGCTGGATCCAGCGCGCGTCCACCAGCGCCAGCGTCTCGACCGGGACGCGGCGGAGCCGGGTCGAGAACCGGGTGCGCAGGAGGCCGAAGCCGAAGCGCCGGCTCGCGTGACCCGCGTCCAGCCGGGCTTTCAAGATGCCCTCGTCGGCGGTGCTCCCCAGCGCGCGCATGGCGAGCCCGCCCTCGAGGCTCATGAGCTCGCCGACGTCGAAGTCCTCGACCGGGTCCATCAGCTCGACGCCGAGGCGCTCGATGTAATGCGGCCGCCACAGCGTGTAGCGCATCGAGCCCCAGCGGAGCTTCAGCTCCTCCTCGCCCGAGGCCACGTCGATCGTGGAGATGGGCGAGAACTCGGTCGGCCCGTAGTGCCGGTCGTGCAGCGCCATGCCCACCGCGACGCGGTGCACCACGCCGTCCGTGGAGCGGCTGCCGAACGCGTATTCGGCCTGCGCAACCCGCTGCGTGAACGGGAACGTGGCGGAGACGAGGCCGTTCTCGTAGAGGAACTGGTTGGCGTCGGCCCGCGACCACGACGTGGTCCACGATCGGGTGTCGTCGAGCGAGCGGAACGGGTCGAGGATGTAGTACGAGTTCGAGACGCCCGCCGTGCCCGTCGACGCCTTGGCCTGCGCCTCGAGCTGGGTGCCGAACAGGCGCTCGCCGGTGAGCGCGAACGAGCGCGACTTGCCGGTGGGCTCGCTGTGGAACGCCAGCGACACGGCGAGGCCGAGCCCCAGCATGTTGCGCTCGGTCAGCCCCACCGAGCCGTACGTGATGCCGCCGCCGCGCTCGACGTTCAGCTCGGGCTGGGTCGTCCACTGGTCGTGCGTGATCACGAGCACGTCCACCGAGTCGTCCACGAGCCGCGAGCGGATGACCTCGGGCTCGATGTACTCGAGGTCGCGCAGCAGGCGCTGGCTCTCGAACACGCGGTCGGCGGTCCAGATCTGCCCCGGCGCGATCAGGAGCTGCGAGCGGACGGTCGCCTGGCGCGTGCGCACGTGCAGCCGGTTGGCGCCCGAGTAGACCGGCGAGAAACGGCTGTCGGGAACCGGGTCGAAGATGCTCAAGCAGCGGATGTCGATGCGGCGGATCGTCGCCCCCTCGCAGCGCGCGCGCACGACGCTGTCGCTCGCGGGGCCGTAGGTCGCCTCGGTCTGCCCGAGGACCGTGTCCGGGAGGCTCGGGAGCGCGCCGAGCGTCGTGTCCGCGATCGCACGCAGCGTCGTATCCGGGATCGCGCGGCCGCTCGTGTCCGGCGCCGCGCGCAGTGTCGTGTCCGGGCGGGCGGCGCTCGTGTCCGGCCGCGCCTGGGCGCAGGCCTCGCGCACCCCCAGCGCCGCCACACAGAGAATGAGCGCGAGGGCGGCCGTCATCGCCCTCGCGCTCGAAAACGGCGCGAGCCTTCTCGACCTGTCAGAGTTTGACGCCGATACGGTCACGCGCGAGCTGGGCCTCTCCGCTCTGGGGGAAGCGCTTCACCAGGTCCTCGAACGTCTGCTTGGCCTCGTCCTTGCGACCCAGCCGCTCCTGGCACAATCCGACCTTGTAGAGCGCCGCGGGCGCGCGGTCGCCGCTCGGCCAGCGCGTGCCCACCTGTTTGTACTCGACGAGCGCACTGTCGAAGCGCGCCTGCGCGAAGAAGCACTCGCCGGCGCCATACTGGGCGTTATCGGCAAGGTCGGCGTCCGGGTTCTTGGTGAGGAAGTTCCGATAGCCCGTGAGCGCCATGGCGTAGCGGCCCTGCGTCAGGTCGGTCGTGGCCTGGTCGTAGAGCTGCGTCGGGTTCGACGACCCCGTGGTCGCGGGCTTGGCGGCGCCCGCCGAGGAATCCGTGGCCGTCGGCGGCGGGATCGAGCGCGGCGGCTGGCGCTCGGAGGCGATGCGGAAGCGCGCCATGATGTCGTCCAGCTTGCCCTCCATGCGGTCGAGCGACTCGGCGGTCTCGCGTGACGTGCTCGTCGCCGTGGCGCGCGTGGACAGGATCAGGTCCTTCTGCTCGGCCAGGTCGCGCTGGGTGTCGGCGATGACCTGCGCGCTCACCGAATCGCGCGCCGACATCACGTCCACCTGCGTGCGCAGGCTGTCGAGCCCCGACTTCATGAGCGCCACCTCGGCCGTGTAGCAGCCGGGCGTGCCCAGCGCCGCCGCGATGAGCAGCGCCGCGGGCGCGGCCCAGCCGGCCTTGCGGAAGTGCGCGGACGCGCGCGCCGTCATCGCGGCGTGAACTCCACGCGGCGATTCCTGGCCCACGCGGCTTCGTCGTGGCCCTCGTCGACGGGGCGTTCCTTCCCGTACGAGATGACGCGGAAACGCGTGGACGGGATGCCCTGATCGCTCAGGTATTGCTGCACCGCCTC
>DATLUU010000194.1:0-5027 GCA_035577885.1 Verrucomicrobiia bacterium | reverse complement strand
CCAGCTACTCGACGGTGGCGGCACCGTCGCCCTACTACGGCGGCTGGTACGGCTACTACTCGATGGGCTACAGCTACATGACGTCGCCCGGCTACGTGGAGGAGAACAAGGTCTACCGGCTCGAGACCAACCTCTACGACGCCAAGGGCGACAAGCTCATCTGGTCCGGGCTCACCGAGACCACGCTCCTGAGCAGCGATGCCCCGGAGTCGGAGATCCTGCCCATGATCGCGACGTTGTCGGTGAACATGGAGCAGAAGAAGGTGCTGCCGCCGTACCAGAAGCAAAAGAAGAAGTAGCCGAACGCCGGTGACGAGAGCGGCGGGCCAGCGAGCCTCCAGCGCTGGCCCGCCGTGGCTTTGTAGGTCAATGCGCCTTCTTCGCCAGGTAGAGCCCCGCGGCGAGGATCAGCAGCGCGATCGGCACGATGAGCGCCGTCCAGCGGATCTCGTGGCTGGAGACGACGAGCGACTCGACGCTGGCCACGACCAGCGCGGCGAGGATCGCCTCCCAGATCAGGAACTTGAGGTCGGAGAGGCTCTTGACCCGCATCCACGCCGGGACCCGCTCCAGCGCGGCGCCCTCCTGCTGGGACGCGAACAGCTCGAGCACGCCGATCGAGAACACGAAGAACACCAGGGCGAGCAGGAACGCATCGATCGACTTGGCGATGTAGATGCCGGGTGAATCCTCGCCGCTCCACGGCGGACCGTGGAAGATCATCCGGTAGCCTTCGAAGCCGCGGATCACGCCGAGCGTGACGAACGCGAGCGAGTGGAGCGCGCCGCACACGGCGATCACCACCGCCAGCCATCGCAGATTGAGCAGCAGCCTGACCATGCGGCCTCCGGGGGCTTGAGCGTTCCCTCGACCGAAACGATCGGGAGAGCATCGCAGGCGGCGCCGCGCGTCGTCCAATGCACGGTCCGCATCGTCTGGATCGCGGGCTGTTGCACCAGTGCCTTCGTCGCACTACCGTCGCTGGTCCACACACACGTCAAGCTCGAGGGCGGAGCTTCACAGGGAGGGGCCGTGACGGATCGGCCGGTCGCCGCGCCGGAGCCTGCATTCTCGCTGCTCGACGACCCGCTCATGCGGCTGCTCCGCGCGCTGCGGCTGGCGCCCCGGCAGGGTTTCAAGGCACCGGGCCGCGGCCTGTTGCTGGCCGTGATCTCCTGGGTGCCCATCGCGGTGTGGGCGGCCGCCACCGGCCGGCTGGGCGAGCTGACCTGGGGCGACGGCGTCGTGCGCCACATCGAGCTCCACGTCCGCTGCCTGCTGGCGCTCCCGCTGCTCGTGCTCTCGGAGCCGATCGCCAACCGCGTCGTGGGAGCGATCGTCGACAACTTCCCGGTCTCGGGTCTGATCCGCGCGGCCGACCAGCCCGCGTTCGACGGGGTGCTCGCGTCGACCAGGCGGCTCCGCGATTCGAGGCTCGTGTGGGGCTTGCTGGCGGGGATCGTCGTGATCTCGACGCTCCTCGGCTCGTCCCTTCCGCTCGACGCCGAGTCGGCCACGGCGAACGGGTTCGGCCATGCCTGGTCCACGTTCGTGGTGCGGCCGCTGTTCCTGATCATGCTGCTCGCCTGGCTCTGGCGGCTCGTCCTGACGTGGGTCCTGTTCGCGCGGATCGCCCGCCTGGACCTGGAACTCGTGCCCTCGCACCCCGACCGCGTCGGCGGCCTCGGTTTCGTCCAGCTCCAGCCCGCGGGCTTCAGCCTGGTCGTCTTCACGCTCTCGGGCGTGGTGTGCGCGTCCGTGGCGCAACAGATCGTGGAGCAGCATCTGCACCTGGCGAGTTTCCAGGGTCCGCTCGTGGCGCTCGTCGTGCTGCTGGTGGTGTTCTTCCTCTGCCCGCTCACCGCGTTCGGCTCGGGCCTTCGCCGCACGCGCATGCGTGGCCGGTTCCAGTACGGCACGCTCGCGGGCCGTCACGTCCGCGGCCTGCACCAGCGCTGGGTGGAGGGTAAGACCGTCGAGGACGACGCGATCCTCGATGCGCCCGAGATCGGTCCGGCCGCCGACGTGGCCACGCTCTACGAGCTCGCGACCCGCATGCGCCCGCTGCCGCTCAGCCTGCAGCCGCTGCTGGCCGTCGTCATCCCCGCGGTGATCCCGCTCCTGCCTGTCGCCACGCTCGAGATCCCGCTCAAGGACATCCTGAGCAAGGTCCTGGGCATGCTCACGTGACCGGCATTTCCAGCGCGCTGATCCAAGCACGTCCGAATGGAGGCAGCACCCATGTCCGGTAAGACGTTCTCGTTCCTGTTCCTGTTCGTCGCCAGCTTGGGGCTGGGCGTCGCCGTCGGGGAATGGTTCTTCCACCTGTTCCTCAAGGCGGTCCCGCCGGTGGCGCTCTCCCAGTTCAACACCCAGGCGGCGCGGATCGCCCACTGGCTCTACGGCGCCGGCGTGGGGCTGGTGATGTTCGTGTGGGCCATGATCGCCATCGCCTTGAACAAGGTGACCTCCATGGGCTCCAAGAAGTCCGAAGCATGAGCCGCGGTGGCGGCAGTGGCTGCCGGACAGCGATGGACGAAGGGCTGTTCGCATGACGCTCGCGCAGCTGATCCCGGTATTCCTCCAGCTCAGCGTCGGGCTGGTCGTCCTGGGCCTGGGACTCCAGACCGCACCGGGCGACCTCACCTACCTCCTGCGCCGGCCGGCATTGCTCGTGCGTTCGGTGCTGGCGATGAACGTGGTGACGCCTCTCGTCGCCGCCGCGATCGCCACCGGGCTCCACCTCGCGCCCGAGCTGGAGGTGGCCCTGGTGCTGCTCGCCGTCTCCCCTGTGCCGCCCGTGCTGCCGACGAAGCAGGTCAAGGCCGGGGGCAGCTCGTCCTATGCGACCGGTCTCCTCGCGTCCTCCGCCGTGCTCGCGATCGTCGCGGTGCCGGTGTCCATGGCCGTGATCGGCAGGGCATTCGGCGTGCCGCTCCACGTGCCGGCGATGCTGATCGCGCGCGTCGTCGGGGTGACCGCGCTGGCGCCGTTGCTCGTGGGCGTGCTCGTGCTGAGTCTCGCTCCCGGCGCGGCCAGGCGCCTCTCCAAGCCGCTCTCCCGGATCGGCTCGATGCTGCTCTTGGCGCTCACGGTCGTGGTGCTCGCCGGCTCCTGGCGCGGCCTGACGGGCGCCATGGGAGGGTTCGCGGTGATGGCGGTGGTGGCGTTCGTGCTCGTGAGCCTGGTGGCGGGCCACGTGCTCGGCGGACCGGATGAGGACGACCGCACCGTGCTCGCGCTCGCGACCGCGAGCCGTCATCCCGGGGTGGCGCTGACGATCGCGGGCGCCGTCGCCCCGGACCGGCCGGCGGTCTCGGCCGCGGTGATGCTCGCGTTCCTCGTCAGCCTCCTCGCCACCGGCCCGTACGCCAAGAGGCGGACGCGGGCCGCCGCGCCCGCCACGCCCGCGAAGGGGGCCTGACGATGCGTGGGTGGCTGTGGGCGGGATGCGTGGTGCTGGTCCTCGGATCCAGCTGCGGCCCGCGCTCCTCGACCCCGCCCCGGGGAGGCTCCGCCGCCGCGCCCTCCCTTCCGTCGTGGAACGAGGGCCCGGCGAAGGCGGCCATCCAGCGTTTCGTCGCGAACGTGACCACGCTCGGCGACCCGGGCTACGTGCCCACCGCCGAGCGCATCGCCGTGTTCGACAACGACGGCACGCTGTGGGCCGAGCAGCCGGTCTACTTCCAGTTCCAGTTCGCGCTCGATCGCGTGAAGGCGCTGGCCCCGCAGCATCCCGAGTGGCGGACGAAGGAGCCGTTCAACCACCTGCTCGCCGGCGACATGAAGGCGTTCCTCGCGGGCGGCGAGCACGCCGTGCTGGCCGTGGTCGCGGCCGCGCACTCGGGACTGACCACGGACGAGTTCGCCGCGGCCGTCCACGACTGGCTGCACACCGCGCGGCATCCGAAGACCGGCCGGCCCTACACCAGCATGGTCTACCAGCCCATGCTCGAGCTGCTCGACTACCTGCGAGCGAACGGTTTCAAGACGTTCATCGTCTCCGGCGGGGGCGTCGAGTTCATGCGCGCGTTCGCCGACAGCGTCTACGGCATCCCGCCCGAGCAGGTGATCGGCAGCCAGGGCAAGCTCCGCTACGAGATGCGCGACGGCAAGCCGGTCCTCTTCAAGCTCCCCGAGGTTCAGTTCGTGGATGACGGCCCCGGGAAGCCTATTGGGATCCAGAACTTCATCGGCCGGCGTCCGATCGCAGCGTTCGGCAACTCCGACGGTGACCGGGAGATGCTCGAGTGGACGTGGGCGGGGACCGGGGCACGGCTCGCGCTGCTCGTCCACCACACGGACGCCGACCGCGAGTGGGCCTACGACCGGGACTCCCCCGTCGGCCGGCTCGACAAGGCGCTTGATGAGGCGCAGTCCTCAGGTTGGACCGTGGTGGACATGAAGACGGACTGGAAGCAGGTGTTCACGCCTAGGTGAAACTGCGGATGCAGGTCATAGTCCATCCGCTTCCTATATAAAGGTGGTGAGTCGGAGGTCGAAGCGCCTCGCCACCTTCTCCAGGCCCGCGCCGACCCCCACCCACGCACCACGGAGGAGACCATGCTCACGACTCGAGCGAAGGGGACGTTCATCTGGTACGAGCTCGCGACCACCGACGGCAAGGCGGCGGAGAAGTTCTACGCGAGCGTGCTGGGCTGGAAGTCGAAGGACATGAGCGGACCCGGTGGCACGTACACGATCGTGTCCGCGGGGCCCGCGGACGTGGGCGGCATCTGGACCATGCCGCGCGAGATGGCCCCCGCCGGGACCGGGGCGACGTGGCTCCCCTACATCGGCCTGGACGCGCTTCGTGAACCCGTCCACGTCGTCCACGCCGATGTAGGGGAGCCACGTGGCCCCGGTCCCGGCGGGGGCCATCTCGCGCGGCATGGTCCAGATGCCGCCCACGTCCGCGGGCCCCGCGGAGACGATCGTGTACGTGCCACCGGGTCCGCTCATGTCCTTCGACTTCCAGCCCAGCACGCTCGCGTAGAACTTCTCCGCCGCCTTGCCGTCGGTGGTCG
>DATLUU010000193.1:0-4355 GCA_035577885.1 Verrucomicrobiia bacterium | reverse complement strand
GACGTCACCGACGTCGGCAACGTGACCGCGGCGACGCTGCCCTATTCGAAGGACAACTGGCTGTTCGCGATCCGCGCCGTGGACGCGCAGGGCCATCGCGGCGTGCCGGCGTTCCCGATTCCGCAGCGCTAGCGGCCTTGCTGGCGCGCCGCCCCGGCGCCTTCCCACCAGTTGAGCACTCGCAGCGCGCGGAGCGTGTTCCAGCGGCTCGGCCGGCCCACGCCGTCGTCCATCTCGACCGGCATCCGGCCCGCGTACCGAGTCTCGAGCGGCCACCGGCCGTCGGGGTCGCGCTTTGCCGCCACCCGGTCGATCGCCTCGGCGGCGCGCCGGTCGGGCGCGGCGCCGGCGCGACGCAGGTGCTCGAGCGCGCGCAGCACGTCGTAGTGCCACCAGGTCGGGAACGCGAAGCGCCACCACGACGCGCCACCCTTGCGATCGTGCTCGATCGCCTCGCCGGTGGACTTGCGGCGGAAGAGGTGGCGCTCGAGCAGGTACTCCTCGCCGCGGGCCCGGGCGATCGTCACCTCGGGCGCGTTGTTCGCGAAACGCTCGTACTCGAGCAGCGCCTCGAGCACGCAGATCGTGGTGTTGAACGAGGAGCGTGTCGAGCGCCCCGGCGCCTCGCAGTTCCAGCCGCCGTCCGGGAGCTGCTCGCCGATCAGCCGCTCGACGAGTCCGCGGACGTCCTCGCCGAGCCAGGCGCCGCTCGCCGCGACCTGGCCGTTGATGCAAGGCTCGACCTCGCCGGCGAAGAAGCGATTGCCATCGCACTCCGGCGGGCCGCATCCCTGCCAGGTCACGTGCTCGCGAACGAGCCTCACCGCGCGCCGCGCCTCGGTGCCGGCGGGATCCAAGCCCATCTCACGCAGCAGCGTCAGCACGTGCATCGTGGAATCCCAGCCGCGATTCCAGGCGGCGCCGCCCCAGCGGCCATCGGGCGATTGGAGCGCGAGGAGCCGTGCGCCCGCACCCTCGGTGGCAACGCGCGCGCGCTCGGCCGCGACCGCGTCGGCGGGCGCGTCGGTCAGGTCGCGCATCACCTGCCAGCGGACCGACGGGTCCGAGTCGAGCAGCCAGTCGAGCACGATCACTGAACCCCTCCAGGGGCTTGATTCCCCTCGACTTGCGGCCATGTCGATTCTGCCCCGGCTCGTTCGTCGTGAGGATGGGAGCCGCAAGAGGGCGGCTCCCGGAAGCCTACCGAAAGGAGCCGTCATGTCGACACGCCGTGGTTCTCGCATCGCCCTGTGGGTCTTCCAGGGCATCCTCGCCGCACTGTTCCTGTTCGCGGGCGCGGTCAAGCTCGTGACGCCCGCCGCGGAGCTCGCCCGCATGGCGGCGCCGCTCTCGGTCGCCTTCCTCAGGTTCATTGGAGTGTGCGAGGTGCTCGGCGCGCTCGGGCTCGTGCTCCCCGGGATCCTCCGCCTCCGGCTCGGCTTGACCCCGCTTGCGGCGGCCGGCCTCGCCGTCATCATGGTCGGTGCGGTGGTCGTGACCGCCCTCACGCAGGGCGTGGCGCCGTCGGCATTCCCACTCGTGGTCGGTGTGCTCGCGAGCGTCGTCGCGGCGGGCCGCTGGTCACCGTCGATCCGCACGGCCTGATCGCCGTGATCCGATCGAGCTGTTCCAGCCGCGGCGGTGACTCGAACCGCCGCGGCGGTGGCTCGCTCGACGAGCGGGTCCCGGGCCCTCGAGAAAGGCCTTGACTCGCGCCGGGCTGTGTTGAAATATCAGCACTGCTGATTTCTCAGCACACGAACGCCGTGAACTGCCCGAGCGGGAGAGGAACCCGATCATGACCAAGCGTCCCGTCACCGAGGACCTGAGCCGCCGCGAGCGCCAGGTCATGGAGATCCTGCACCGCCGCGGGGAGTCCACCGTGAGCGAGATCATGGAGGCGCTGCCCGATCCCCCGACCTATTCGGCGGTGCGCTCGATCCTGCGCATCCTGACCGGGAAGGGCTTCGTGGGCTATCGTGAGGACGGACCGCGTTACGTGTACTTCCCCGAGCGGCCGACCGACAAGACGCGCGAGGACGTGCTCGCCCACGTCGTCCGCACCTACTTCTCGGGCTCGACCGAACAGGCGGTGACCGCGCTGCTGCGCCTGTCGGACGCACGCATCGGTGACGCGGACCTCGACCAGCTGCGCACCAAGATCCGGCGCGCACGCCAGAGCGAAAGGGGACGGTCATGAGCTTCTTCCCGGCGGCGACCGGCGCGCTGTGGGCGCTCCTCAAGCTGACGCTCGTACTCGCGGCGTCCCTCGCGGTGAGCGGGCTGATGCGGCGCTCGTCCGCGGCGGCCCGACACCTGGTATGGCTGGCGGCGCTGATCGCGGCGCTGGTACTGCCGCTCGCGTCGGCGTGGTCCCCGATCACGGTCCGCGTACTGCCTGCGGCCGCACCGGCCGTCGTGCCGGTGACGGCGATGGATCCCGGCACGGTTCCCGCGCCGGCCCCCGCGCACGTCGAGCCGGCTGCGGCCGCAACGTCTGCCGTTCCCGCGGCGACATCCGTCTGGCGCCGGCCCCTCGGGATCGGCGCGCTGGCGCTCGCGCTGTGGTCGCTGGGCGTGTGTCTGCTGCTCGGCCGCCTCGTCGTCGGAGCGTGGGTGGCGGCCCGCATCGTTCATCGCGCCCGCGCGCTCGAGCACACGAGCTGGCAGCGGACGCTCCACGAGGTCGCCGATCGCCTGGGCCTCGACGACGTACCGCGCCTGGTCCAGAGCGACACCGTGAAGATGCCGTTCGCGACCGGACTCCTGGGGCCGGTGATCGTGCTCCCGGCCGAGAGCGAGCACTGGACGGCCGAGCGCCGGTGCGCGCTGCTGATCCACGAGCTGGCGCACATCCAGCGGCGCGATCTCCTCGGGCACGTCGTGAGCCGGATCGCCTGCGCGCTCTACTGGTTCCATCCGCTGGTGTGGACGGCGGCGCGGCGGCTGCGGGCAGAGAGCGAGCGCGCATGCGATGACCTGGCCCTGATGCTGGGCACGCCTGCCAGCGACTACGCGGAGCACCTGCTCGAGGTGGCCACCGAGGCGCGCGATGACCGCATGCCGGCGGTCGCGCTGGCCATGGCGAAGCCGAGCGAGCTGGAAGGTCGCATGCTCGCGATCCTGGATCCGCACCGCCGCCGCCGCGCCCCGGGCCGCGTGCAGTCGGCGTGGCTCGTGGGCACGCTCGCCACGCTGGCGCTCGTCGTCGGCGTGCTGACGCCGGCGCGGCGGGCCGCGGCCACGCCGCCGCCGAGCGCCGATCCGCAGATGGCGCAGTCCGACGATACGAGCAGCGACGCGACCCAGGAGTCGGGCAACGCTCAACCGGCCCAGCCGAAGCAGCCCGCGAGCCCCAAGAAGGAGGACGCAGGGGACCGGGACGCGGACACGAAAGACGAAGGGACACAGCAGGGGAACGATGCGCAGCGTGCACAGGTCCTCGCCAAGTCGCTGCGCACCGACTCCGACGCCGAGGTTCGTCGCGTGGCGGCCTGGGGCCTCTCCAACTTCGCCGACGAAGACGTGGCGGTGAAGGCGCTGGCCGAAGCGGTGGCCCGTGAGACGAACGAGGACGTGCGCGAGATGGCGACGTGGGCGCTCGCCGACAGCCACAGCCCGGCTGCCGCGGCGGCCGTCGAGGCGGCGATGCGCGGCGACAAGAGTGCGAAGGTGCGGAACACCGCGGCGTGGGCGGCGGGCGAGATCGGGTCGTCGACGTCGGTCGCGGCCCTCACGGCGCTGCTCACCTCTTCGGATGCCTCCGTGCGCGAGGTCGCAGCCTGGTCGATCGGCAACTGCTCGCCCGAACACGCGCCTACGGCGCTCATCCACGCGCTCACCGACGCCGATCGCGACGTGCGGCTGTCGGTGGCGTGGGCGCTCCACTCGATCGGCGATGCCGCTGCCGCCGACGAGCTCGAGGCCGCGTTCCATCGCGAGAAGGACCCCGAGGTCCAGCGCGGCCTCATCCGCGCCCTGGGCTCGATGGGCGAGAAGGCCGTGTCGACGCTGACCCGGCTCGTGGAATCGCCCGATCGCGAGGTGCGCGCGGTCGCGGTCACCGCGCTCGCCGGCGGGAACGCGGGCGGGCCGTGGCCGTGGCCGCGACCCGAGCCGAGACCGTACCCGTAGGCGATGCGACACACGGCGCGGCCCGGCATGGCCGCGCCGGCGCCTCCTGATCTCGAGCTGTCCTCCGGCTTACGTTGGGATGCTGGAAAATCAGCATGCCGGACCCTCACCCTGGAGTCGATCATGAAGCCTGTCTTCACGATGCTGCTGCTGGTGATGCTGAGCGCCGTCCCCGCCGACGGCTGTGCCGCGCCGTCCGCGAGCGCGCCCGTGTCCGCGCT
>DATLUU010000192.1:0-24096 GCA_035577885.1 Verrucomicrobiia bacterium | reverse complement strand
ACCGAACCGCGGAGCGACCGCGATGCGAACGCCAGCTCCACCCGGCCGGAGGCCGGGGTCCCTAGCCGCCTAAATACGCCGCGCGCACCTCGTCGTTGGCGGCCAGCTTCGCGGACTCGTCCTCGAGCACGACGCGGCCGGTCTCGAGCACGTAGCCGCGCTGGGCGATCGTCAGCGCCATGTGCGCGTTCTGCTCGACGAGCAACACCGTCGTCCCCGCACGGTTGATCTCGACGATGGTCTTGAAGATGTCGCGCACCAGGAGCGGCGCGATGCCGAGCGAGGGTTCGTCCAGCAGCAGCAGCCGCGGCCGACTCATGAGCGCGCGGCCCATCGCCAGCATCTGCTGCTCGCCGCCCGAGAGCGTGCCCGAGAGCTGGCGGCGTCGCTCGCGCAGCCGCGGGAACAGCTGGAACACCTTCTCGTAGTCCTTCTTGATGCCGTCGCGATCGCGGCGCCGATAGGCGCCGAGTTCCAGGTTGTCCTCGACCGAGAGGTTCGCGAACACCATCCGGCCCTCGGGGCTCTGCGACACGCCGAGGCCCACGATCTCGTGCGCCGGGAGCTTGGTGATGTCCTTGCCCTCGAAGCTGACGCGTCCGGCGCGCGCGGGGACGATGCCGGAGATGGTGCGGAGCAGCGTCGTCTTGCCGGCGCCGTTGGCGCCGATCAGCGTCACGATCTCGCCTGCCTCGACCCGCAGCGACACGCCCTTCAGCGCGTGGACCGCGCCGTAGTAGACGTCGAGCGCCTCGACGAGCAGCTGGCTCACTTGTTGTGCGTCTCCTCGCCGAGATAGGCCTCGATGACCTTCGGGTTGGCGCGGATCTCGGCGGGAAGGCCCTCGGCGATCATCAGGCCGTAGTCGAGCACGGCGATGCGCTCGCAGATGCCCATCACCACCTTCATGTCGTGCTCGATCAGCAGGATCGTGAGCTTGAAGCGCTGGCGGATGTCGAGGATCAGGTGCATCAGCTCGTCGCTTTCCTGGGGATTCAGGCCCGCGGCGGGCTCGTCGAGCAACAGCAGCCGCGGCTCGCCCGCGAGCGCGCGCGCGATCTCGAGCCTCCGCTGCTGTCCATAGGCGAGGCTCGTGGCGGGCTCGTCCGCGTGCTCGGCGAGGCCCAGCACCTCGAGCATCTCCATCGCGCGCTGCTTGAGCGCCCCCTCGTCCTTCTCGAACGCCGGCGTGCGCAGCACGGCCGACGCGAGCCCGGCCTTGCGGTGCGGGTGCGTCGCCACGCAGACGTTGTCGAGGCAGGAGAGCCGCGTGAACAGCCGGATGTTCTGGAACGTGCGCGTGATGCCGCCGCAGGCGATGCGGTTCGGCTTCATCCCGGAGATGGGATTCCCCTCGAACGTGATGCGGCCCTGGGTCGGCGTGTAGACACCGGTGATGACGTTGAACACGGTGGTCTTGCCGGCGCCGTTCGGGCCAATCAGGCCCACGAGCTCGCCCTTCCGGATCGAGAGATCGAGGTCGCAGACGGCCTTCAACCCACCGAACTGCATGGTGACGTTCTCGATGCCGAGCAGGGGCTCCTTCACGCAGGCGGCCTCTTGAGACTCTTCGCTGCGCTCATCGGGGACTCCACGCGACCGCTCATCGGGGACTCCACGGGACCGCTCATCGGGGACTTCAGACGACCGCTCACGCGGCCCCCTTCGGGGCCGCGCTGCGGCCGAAGAGCTTGCGGAACCAGCCCGTGAGATCCAGCTCGCGCGTGCCCAGCAGGCCCTGGGGCCGCGTGATCATGAGCACGATCAGCATGAGCGAGTAGATCACCATGCGCAGCTCCTTCACCGAGCGCAGCACCTCGGGCAGCAGCGTGAGCACGATCGCCGCCAGCACCGAGCCGCTGATCGAGCCCATGCCGCCCAGCACCACCATGGCGATGACCTCGATGCTCTTGAGGAACGTGAACGAGCTGGGGTTCAGGTAGCTCAGGAAGTGCGCGAACAGCCCGCCGGCGACGCCGGCGAAGAACGCGCCGAGGACGAACGCCAGCACCTTGTAGCGCGTGGTGTCCACGCCCAGCGCCTCCGCCGCCACCTCGTCGTCGCGGATCGCGAACAGCGCGCGGCCGTGGGTGCTGGTGGCGATGCGGCGCGCCACCACGATCACCAGCACCGCGGTGCCGAACACCCAGAAGAACGTCGAGTACTGCGGGATCCCCGGCAGGCCGCGCGCGGCGCCGATGGCGTCGATGTTCAAGATCAGCACGCGGATGATCTCGCCGAAGCCAAGCGTGACGATGGCGAGGTAGTCGCCGCGCAGCCTCAGGCTCGGCAGGCCCACGATCCAGCCGGCCACGGCGGCCAGGAGCCCGCCGGCGACCAGGGCCATCAGGAGCACGAGCCCTTCCGCCACCGGCGCGGGCAGGAAGTGCCACGACGCCGCGAGCGGCTGCCCGATCTTGAGCGTGAACATCGCCGAGGTGTAGGCACCCACCGCCATGAACCCCGCGTGCCCGATCGAGAACTGGCCGGTGAAGCCGTTCACCAGGTTCAGCGACACCGCGAGCACGATGTTGATGCCGATCAGCATCAGCACCTGGAAGTAATAGGGGTTCGTCACCCGCGGCAGCACGATGTTCAGGATCACGAGCGCCAGGAGCGTGCCGCCGAGCGCGAGCGCGCGCTTCATCGCTACACCTTCTCGGCGACGGCCTTGCCGAAGATGCCGGCCGGCCGCACGAGCAGGATGACGATCAGCAGGATGAACGCGATCGCGTCGCGGTAGCTGGGCGAGAGGTAGCCCGTCACCATCACCTAGGCGATGCCCATCACGAGCCCGCCCACGACCGCGCCGGGGATATTGCCGATGCCGCCCAGCACCGCGGCCACGAACGCCTTCAAGCCCGGCAGGATGCCCATGTAGGGCTCGATGCGCGGCGTCTGGAGCGCCACCAGCACGCCCGCGGCCGCCGCGAGCGCGGAGCCGATCATGAACGTGAACGTGATGATGCGGTCCACGGAGATGCCCATCAGCGACGCCGCCATGTGGTTGTGCGACACCGCCTGCATCGCCTTCCCCACCTTGGTGTAGATCACGAGCCAGCGCAGCGCCAGCATCAGCACCAGCGACACCACGATCACGATCAACTGCTGGTTCGAGATCGCCACGCCGGCGAAGAACGGGATCGGCTTCTGCACCACGATCTGCGGGAAGAACCGCGGGCTGGCGCCGAACAGGAGCACGCCGCCGTTCTCGATCAGCAGCGACACGCCGATGGCGGTGATCAGCGCCGAGAGCCGCGGCGACTTTCGCACCGGCTTGTAGGCGAGACGCTCGATGACCATGCCGATCAGCGCGCAGGCGAGCATGCTCGTGAGCAGCACGAGCAGCGCCTTCATCGGGGTGGGCGACTCGCCCGCGTGCAGCCAGTGCGACGCGTACAGGCCGATGAACGCGCCCAGCATGTAGACATCCCCGTGCGCGAAGTTGATGAGCCTGAGGATGCCGTACACCATCGTGTAGCCGAGCGCGATCAACGCGTAGACGCTGCCCCACGTCACGCCGTTCACCAGCTGCTGCAGGAACTCGCTCATGCGCGGGGACGGGCCGCGAGTGGGTGACCCGCGGCCCGTCAGGACCCTCGTTCGCTCAGGGGTTGATCGAGCTGTTGAACACCTTCTTGCCGCCCTTGATCTCCAGCACCACGAGCGGCTTCGAGGCGTTGCGGTTCTGGTCCAGCGTGATCGTGCCGGTGACGCCAGGGTAGTCCCTGGTCGCCGCGATCAGCTCGCGCAGCTTCGCCTCGGCGGCCTTGCGCTCCGGCGTGCCGGCCTTGGAGGAGCCGAGGGCCTTGAACATGCCGGGGTCATCGGTCGCGATCTTCCTCAGGCACCCGAACAGCACGTTCGCGGCGTCGTAGGCGAGCCCGGCGATGGCGTCGGGGTCGGAGCCGGCGTTCTTCTCGCGGAACGCCTTCAGGAACGCCTGCAGGTTCGGGTTCGGCATGTCGAGCGCCCAGTGGTTCGTGTAGTACGAGCCGTTCATGGCGTCGCCGCCGATCTCGATCAGCTTCTCGCTCTCCCAGCCGTCGCTCCCCAGGAGCGGCACGGTGATGCCCAGCTCGCGCGCCTTGCGCGCGATCAGCCCCGCCTCGGTGTAGTAGCCGGGGATGTAGACGGCGTCCGGATGCTTGGCCTTGATGGCGGTGAGCTGCGCGGAGAAGTCCTGGTCGCCGGCCTGGTACGACTGCTCCGCCACGATCGTGCCGCCCATCTGCTTGAACGCGGTGCCGAAGAACTCGGTCAGGCCCGCCGAGTAGTCGCTCTTCAGGTCCTTGAGGATCGCGACCTTCTTCACGCCCAGCGTCTGGAACGCGAACTGGGCGACCGAATGGCCCTGGAAGTCGTCCAGGAAACACATGCGGAAGATGCAGTCGCCGACCTGCGTCACCTTGGGGTTCGTGGACGAGGGCGAGATCATGGGCACGCCCGCGGCCTGGCAGATCGGAGCGCCCGCGAGCGAGCGCGACGACGCCACCTCGCCGATCACGGCGATGACGCGGTCCTGGTTGATGAGCTTCTGCACCGCGGTCGCGGCTTCCTGCGCCTGGGATTGGTCGTCCTCGACCACGACGCGCACCGGGAGCCCGCCGATCTTGCCCTGCGCCTGGCTCGTCAGCTCCGCCATCGCCGACTCGACGCCCAGCTTGGTCGAGCCGCCGAACGTGGCGTCGCCGCCGGTGAGCGAACCGAACTCGCCGATGACCAGCTCGTCCTTGCCGCTCCCGCCGCAGCCCGCCGCGATCACCGAGGCGGCCAGGGCCAGAAAGACGAGCGATGTTCCATGGCGAAGCTTCATCGGTGTCCCTCCCGTAAGGTCCGCGGGCCTGCCGGCGAACGTCATTCTTCGCCTGGCGCGGCCTCGGACACGTGTCGATGCGCTCCGGATGAGCGTGGACAAGCATGGAGAGGTAGCACGCCCGCATCCGGCGCCGCAAGCCAGAGTTGCCGCGGCGTTTGCGCGGGTGCTACGGTCGGCTGCATGCGGGCCACGGACGCAGGGAAGCGCCGTTTCGCACGGGCGCGTCCGCTCGCCGCCGGTGCGCTGGCGACGAGCGCGCTGGGCTTGATGCTCGCCTGGGGCTGCGGTCCGCCCGCCCCGCCCCAGCAGGTCGCGCCGCCGCCGACCCGGAAAGGCCCCGCGGCTGGCTACGACGGACGCCGCGACTCGCTCGACTCGGTGGACGCGAGCGTGCTCCGCGGCAGGAAGATCGTCCTGGACCCCGGCCACGGCGGCTTCTTCCCCGGCACGATGGGTGTCGGCGGCCTGACCGAGAAGGAAGTGAACCTCGGTGTGGCGCTCGACCTGCGCGACCTGCTCACCGCGGCCGGCGCGCAGGTGACGATGACCCGCGACACCGACCGCGACTTCCTGACGCCTGCCGACTCGTCGCTGCGCTCGGACCTCGCCGCGCGCGTCGCGATCGCGAACGCGGCCCAACCCGACCTGTTCGTGAGCGTGCACCACAACGCCGACCCCGGCGGCCTGCACGACGTGAACGAGACGCAGACCTACTACCAGCTGGGCGACGAGGGGCCGTCGTACGACGCCGCCCAGGACGTCTACCGCGCGCTCACCCGCAACCTCGGGATCGAGGTGACGAAGATGATCCCCGGGAACTTCTTCGTCGTGCGGAACACCGTCGCGCCGGCGCTCCTGACCGAGGTGAGCTACCTCACCTACCCGCCCACCGAGGAGAAGCTGCGCACGCCGGCGGCGCGGAAGCTCGAAGCCGAAGTCCTCTACCTCGGGATCACGCGCTGGTTCATGCGTCATTCGCCGAAGCTGGCGTCGTTCGATGCGCTCGACGCCGCGGGGCAGGCCGACACCACGTTCACCGCCACGCCGCGGCTGGTCGCGGGCGTCGATGGCGCGTTCGACGCGGTCACGCTGCGGATCGACGGCGCGGCCGTGCCCACCGTGGTGACCGGCGGGCGGATCGAATGGTCCGGCACGCCGCCGCTCGCGGGTGGTGATCACGACGCCAGCTTCTCCGCGCGCTTCGCCGGCGAGGGCGCCTCGCGGGTGAAGAAGCTGCGCTTCCACTTGAAGAAGCCGCCGGCGCGGGTCGTGCTCGATCTCCAGGGCTCGCCGCTCGCGGCCGCTCGCGAGTTGTTCGCCGTGCGCGCCCGGGTGCTGGACCGCGACGATCTCGCGGTGCCGGACAGCTTCGCCCTCCGGCTCACGAGCCTGCCGAAGGGCACGTTCGTGCCGGCGGAGACGACCTTGCACGCATGGGATGGCGAGGCGTGGGGCTACCTGCGCCGCTCGCGGCGCGTGACCGCGAAGGCCGCCGAGCGGGCGACGATCGTGGCGCAGCTCCTTCATGTCGGGCCTTCGGTGGCGCCCGCGCGCGCAGCGCTCGCGAATGTGCGTTCCGTCACGCGCACCGGCTTCGCGCTCCGCGCTCCCGCCGACTCGGCGCTGACGCTCGGCGCCGCCGCACGGCCCGCCTGGCTCAACCGCGACGGCTTTCTTTCGCTGCCGCTCGACAGCGCGGGCGCGGTCGCGATCCCGCGGCTCGCGGGCTTCCGGCGCGCGGGCGCGGACACGCTGTGGCCCCCGCGCTTCGTCGCCGTGGCCGGCGCCGCGCTCCAGGGACGCCGGATCGCGCTCGATCCCGAGGGCGGCGGTGACGACCCCGCAGGCAGCGCGCCCGGCGGCACGCGCGCCTCGGCGTTGAACCTCGAGGTGGCACGCGCGCTCGCGGCGATGCTCGAGGCCTCGGGCGCCGCGGTGGTGATGACGCGCAGCGGGGACAACGCCGTGAGCGAGCTGGAGCGCGTGCAGGTCTCGGAGGCGTTCAAGGCCGAGCGTTACCTTCGCATCGGCCACGCGAACACGAACCCCAGCGCCGGGTACTACTTCAACAGCGGCGGCGGCAAGCGCTGGGCGCAGCGCGTCTCCACCTGCCTCGCTTCGCTCAGCCTCGACTCCGTGCGCGTCGCCGAGTCGCCCAAGTACCCGCTCGCCCAGGTGAGCGCGGTGGCGCTCTACGTCTCGCCCGCGCGCGTCGACAGCTCCGAATCGAGGCTCCTCGCCTCGGGCCGGCTGCGCGCGGAGGCCTACGCGCTGTTCCTGGCGCTCGCACAGGAGCTGGCAGCACCGCCGGCCTCGTGGCCGCTCGACTCGCTCCGGGTGCTCGACGCCGACGGCGCACCCCGCCCCGGGGCGGCCGTGACGCTCGGCGCCGCGCTCGTGGTCGCCACGGACTCCTCGGGCACGGCACGGTTCGCGCGCTCGGAGCCCGGAGACCTGCCGGTCGAGGTGGTCACGAATGGCATCCGGCTGCGTGCGCTTCTGCTAGAATCGGAGCGCGGACGCGTGTTGCAAGTGCCGCGCTGACCGAGCCCGACCGGACCGCTCCCCGCACTCGTCCGCGACGGGAATCCAGCGCCCATGCCGCATCCCCTCAGTCACGGAATCGATACCTACTTCGGCGAGTTCTTCGCGAACCGCCGCCGCGTGGCCACGGTGCTGCTCGTGGTCTCGGGGATGCTGGCGTTGGTCGTCGGGGTCGCGGGCCGGCGCGCCTCCGAGGTGTTCGAGGATCCCAAGCGATTCGGGTACGAAGGCCCGAAACAATGGGTCGACCGCATCCGGCTCGAGCAGATGGCCGAGTACGAGGCACCCGGGCTGTTCCAGGTCACGTACCTCACCGCCGAATCGAAGAAGGGCGGCAGGAAGCCCACGCGCGTGTCGTCCAATCCGCAATCCGTTCCCGTGATTGAGAAGGTCGCGGGGACCGGCGAGGACGAGCGCGACCTGCTCGCCAAGGCGCGCATGCTCCCGCTCGACGGGCCGCTGATCCGCTCCGAGGACCTGATCATCGAGCGCCTCGTCCGCCCCGACTACCCGGAGGAGGCGCGCGACAAGAACGTGGAGGGCGTCGTCGAGCTGGTCGCGCTCGTGGACACGACCGGCTCGGTGGAGCAGATCCAGATCGTCGGCGGCACCGGCGAGCCGATGCTGGAGCACGCCGCGGCGAAGGCGATCCTACAGTGCCAGTACCGGCCCTATCGCATCAAGGACGAAGCGCGCCGCGTGTGGGCGGCGTTCCGGATCGCGTTCTCGCTCTATTGAGGGACTTCGACGGGCCCCGGGTTACCACCTAGAGTGTCCCTTCTGGCTGTGGCTATTCAGCGGTTTTGCATGTCCCCCGGACCGGCAGCTGGGTCGTGACGCTCCATGCCGTAGGAGGGCCGCCGCATGAATACCGGTCCAAAGCCTTTCGCCGCCCGCCGCTCCCATACCCGGTCCTGGATCCAGGGAATCCGCGCCGCGGTGGTGATCACCGCGCTCGGCGCGATGCTGCTGCCCACGACGGCTTGGGGCCACCCCCAGACCCGGGAGGGCTTCTTCATCGGCCTCGGGCTGGCGAAGGGCTCCGCCGCCTTTGACTTCGGCTCGGGGAGCAGCGATCGCGAGGGCGGCTCGGGCGGGAGCTTCAGGTTCGGCTGGGCCGTCAATCCGAAGTTCGGCCTTGGACTCGAGAACAACTCGTGGTTCACCGCGAACGACGTCGCCGTGGGCGCGATCGGCGTCACCACGGTCGCGGCCTCGTTCTTCCCTGCAGAAGGTCTGGTCCTGCGCGGGGGCCTGGGCGCCGGCTACGAGGGCGCTGCCGGCGATGGCCTGGGCGGCGATGCCGGCTTCGGCTGGACGATCGGCACCGCGTACGAGTTCCGCGTCGCGCGGTCGTTCGCCATCGGGCCGCAGATCGACTACACGCACGTGGACCTGTCGTCCGCCAGCGCCAACTTCTACAACATCGGGCTCTCGATGAATTGGTACTTCATCCCGAAGTAGGGGCGCGCCCGTTCAAGCCGAATGCGTGGGCCCGGCCCGGTTCCAGTGGTCGGGCCCATCGCATGCTGAGCAGGCTCGGAGCCCTCTCTCAGTCCGCCCGGCGCGCCAGTCGCTCGCGGCCCAGCCCTGGCGCGGGCATGGACCCCGCCAGCAACAATCCTCGCAGCAAAAAGCTATTGAGAACCGGCTGGCGCGGCCGTCACCACCTTCCCGCGCTGCACCACGAACACCGGCAGCGTGGCGCCGGCACGGTCGCACTCGAGCGCTCCGGCGGCGGCGAGCGTGGCGTCGTGGTTGCGGAGCAACGTCGCCACCTCGGGCGCGCAGCGCGCGCCGGTGTCGATCGCGCCGGCGATCAAGCGCCCGGCGAGGAACCCTCGCGTCCAGAGCGAGCCGGCCCGGCTCTTCGCCACCGCCGCCGCGGAATCGACGTAGGCGCGGGCGCGTGCGTCCAGTTTCCAGTCCTCGGCCACCCACGTCACGCCCTCGAGCAGCGGCCGCACGCTCGCGCGCAGGCCATCGGGGGCGAGCGTGGGCCCGCCGCAGAGGCGCAGTGCCGCGCCCTCGGTGGCGAGCGCTCGCACCAGCGCTTCGATGTCGCGCGTGGCGCCGTCCCAGAACAGCACGTCGGCGCCCGAGGCCTTGAGGCTCTGGGCCTGCTGTACCACATCCGAACCGCCGGTGCGCACCACCTCCCGGCGCGCGAGCTTGCCGCCGCGCAACGTCACCTCGGCGACGAACGCGTCGGCGAAAGCGCCGTGGATGCCGGCGGACGAGCCGATCACGGCGACGGCGTGCGGATCGTGACCGAGGACGACGTCCGCGAGCGCGTGGGCACGCGCCTCGGGGCCGGGACCGACCGCGAACACCTGCGAGCCCACACGGCCGATCCGCTCGTCGGTCGCCGTGGGCGAGATGAGCGTCATGCCCATGGCGGTTGCGGCGGTGGCGAGCGACAGCGTGGGCTGGCTCAGGAGCTCGCCGACGATGATGTCCGAGCGCGCGGCGGCCGAATCGAACGCTGCGGCGACGAGCGCCGGGTCGCCGTCCCCGGTGCCGAGCGTGTCGAGCGTGACTGGGCGCGCGCCCGCAGGGCGATCGAACGCCAGCCCGGCCGCGAGCGCGGCGCGCACGGCGCGGCCGTACTCGGCGTACTCGCCCTCGTCGGGCAGGATCACCGCGAGCCGGAACACGCTCGCGTCGGGCCGCAGCGCCGAGAGATCCGGCAGCGGCACCTCGCCCCGCTTCGGCGGCTTCGCCGTGCGCAGCGCGCGGCGCGCCAGCCACCGCTGGCGGAGCGCGGGCCGCGACGACGGCGTGGCGGCGAACGCGATGTCGAGCATCGGCAGCTCGGCGCCCCCCAGGTGCAGCGGGCCGCGGTCGAGCATCCACGCGAGATCGTTCAACTTCGCGTGCTTCGCCCACTCCACGAGCGCCTTGTCGCGCGCGGGGCTCGGGACCGTGGCGACCAGCGAGTCGGCCTCGGCGAGCGTGCGCGGGGTGTTCACGCGCTGCGCGGGCGCGGCGAGCGCGGGACCGCACATCAGCGCGAGCCAGGCGAGCGCTGGAAACGTGCGGAACGCGGTCGCGGCGCGGAGATCCGCGAGACGCGAGGAACTCACCGCTGGAACTTGCCGAAGTCCTCGGGATCCAGGTTCTCGAGGAAGCGCCGCAGCTGCTCGGCCTTCTGCTCCTCCGTGAGCGGCGAGGTGGGCTCTTGCGACGGCGGCCCGGGCTCGTCGTCCGGGTCCTCGCGCATCGCCGGCTGCTCGGGCGGCGACTGGAGCAGCTCCTCGTTCACGTAGAGCGACGCCTCGGTGCGCAGCGCCACCGCGATCGAATCGCTTGGGCGCGCGTCCACCGACAGCACCTCCTGTCCGCGGGTCAGGAACAGGCTCGCGAAGTACGTGCCCTCTTTCAGCTCGGTGATCACCACGCGCGACACCTTGGCGTGCAGGCCCTCGACGAGGAGCGCCAGCAGGTCGTGCGTGAGCGGGCGCGGGAACGCTTCGCGCTTCAGGAGTCGGGCGATCGCCTGGGCCTCGCACGGCCCGACGAAGATCGGCAACACGCGGGTGCCCTCGGATTCGCGCAGCACCACCACGTGCTGCTGCGTCTTCGGCTCGGTGCCGAGCCCGTGGACCCCGACCTCGACCAGCTTCATCAGTTGCTTCCGCCGCCCTTCGCCGCGGTCTTCTTGGGCGCCGAGGCCGTGCTGTCGGCGTGCAGGAAGTCCGGCACCTCGTCGGTGCGCATGTGATCCACCATCCATTGCGCCGAGGCGGCCAGCTCGGACTTGGGGTACTTCTGCAGCAGCTCGCGGAACACCCGCTCCGCCGCATCGTAATCCTTTTTCTCCTCGGAGTTGATGAACCCGACCATGAACAGCGCCTGCGGCGTGACGTCGGCGTCGGGGTACTCGTCCACGACCTTGCGGTAGGCGGCGATGCGGGTGTCCGCATCGCCGGCCGCCTGCGCTTCCTGGAACATGTCGCGCGCGCTCTTCTTCGCCGACATCCAGTTCTTGATCGCCGACGAATCGGGCGACACCTTGTACTGCGACTTCAAGCGCGTGACCTGGTCCTGGTAGTAGGTCTGCGTGCGCTCCTGGCCGATCTGGCGGACGATGAAGCTCCGCACCTGGTCGAAGTCGCGGATCGACTCCTCGCGCACGCTCTCCACCTTCACCACGTGCCAGCCCTTGTCCGTCTTCCACGGGCCGCCGATCTTGCCCGCTCCGAGCGCCATCGCCGAGTCGACGAGCGCCACCTGCACGCCGAGGCCGACGAAGCCGCCGTCGCGCGTGGCGGTGCCGAGCGAGCCGCCGTTCACCTTCGTGAGCGTGTCCGCCGAGTACTGCTTCACCAGCTTGTCCCAGTCGGCGCCCTTGGCTTTCGCCAGCCCCAACACGCGCTTGGCGTCGGCCTGGGTCTTCAACTGGATGTGCTTGAGCGTCACGTTCGCCGGGGTCTTCCACTCGTCCTTGTGAGCGTCGTAGTAGACCTTCGCTTCCGAGTCACTGGGAGGCGCATTCTTCGCCATGACCTCGTTGACCCAGGTGCGAATGAGGAGGTCGCGCTTCGACGCCTCGATCTGGCGGATCACGTCGGGACGCTTGGTGACGCCGTTCGCGTCGGCGTCCCGCATCCAGATCTTCTCCTCCACCAGGCGATCGAGCAGCTTCTGCTTGCCGTCGGGCGTCGTGTACTGGGCCCGGTACTGCTCCGGCAGCTCCTGGAGCCGGTTGGCGAGGTCGCGCGGCGTGACGGTGTCGTTGCCGATCCTCACCAGCACCACGTCGGAGTCGTTCGCGGGCTTGGCGGCGGTCTTCGCCGGCGGCGCGTTCTTCTTCTGCTTCGGAGCGGCGAGGACGCTGCCCGCGGCCAGCGCCGCCACGCCGCAGGCCAGCAGCACGAGGCGCGTGAGCCTCATGCCCGCACCACCCACACCTTCACGGTGGCGGTGACGCCGCCGTAGTACTTGACCGTGACGTCGTAGCTGCCGAGCTGCTTGATGTGCTCGGGCACCTCGATGCGCCGGCGCTCCACGTCGTGACCCGCGGCCTTCAACGCGTCGGCGACGTCGGCGTTCGTGATCGAGCCGAACAGCGTGTCCTCCTCGTTCGCCTGCGCCGCGATGTTGACCTGGAGCCCGTCGATCTTCGCCGCCTCCGCCTTCGCCGCGGCCACCAGCTTGTCGGCCTGCGCCCCCTTCTGGCGCTCGAGCTCCTGGTAGAGGTTCGCCGCCTTGGTGCCGGTGGCGATCGCGAGCCGGCGGGGCAGCAGGTAGTTGCGGGCGAACCCGGGCTTCACGTTCACCGTGGAGCCCTTTTGGCCCACGCCTTCCATATCGTCCAGCAGGATGACTTCCATCGGGACTCTCCTATGATTCCGGATCTGACTCTGGATCTATTCCTCGCCGCGCGGGGAGGCTTCGGTCCGCCGGTAGTCGAGCCACACGTCGGAAAGGCCCAGCAGGGCGGCCGACGGCAGGAACACCGGCAGGGTGAAGATGAACAGGAACACGATGAGGAGCAGGATGAACGCCGGCGCCACGCCGCGCGCGAGCAGGGCTGAATGCGCCACCGCAAGGCCTTGCATACTATAACCCAGCGCCGACTGGCCCAGCAGGAGTGCGGCTCCCGGCCACCATTGCGGCGCCGCGAACAGCGCCATCGCGAGCCCGGCGATGAGCGGCGCGAGTGCGGCGTCAGGCAATCGCCAACCCGAGAGCGGCGATGAGGAGAGCGGCGGCCAGCCGAGCCAGGCGGCGAGGCGCGCCGCGAGCGAGCGCCCGGCGACGACCAGCATCACCATCCAGCCGAAGATGATGTTCGGCGCGAAGAAGGTGAGCATGCGTACGCGATCCGCCGCGGGCAGCTTCGCCGAATCCTCCATCATCTGCCGCAGCGTGCCCGGCTTGGCCGGCGCCGGCAGCGTGGCGAGCATCTGCTGCTCCTCGACGCGAGCCTGCGCCTCGACGCGCGTGAGCGCCTCGGACAGGCCCGGCAGCAGCGGCAGCGCGAACGCCGCGGCGAGGATGGGCACGTGCATCCACGCCCGATCGCCGAGCGAAGGGCCGCCGCCTTCCTCGCGGCTTCCCATCCACGCCCCGGTCCACGACGCCACCGGCAGCCACAGCAGGTGCCAGGCCTTGAGTCCCGCCACCGGGAACACCACGAGCAGCGCCGAGCCCACCGCGAGCAGCAGCGGCAGCGCCATCGCCGGCGGTCCGTAGCGCCACGACAGCAGCAGCGAGGCCGCGACCACCGCGGGCACCGCGAGCCACAGCGCCGCCCACGGCCACGGCGTCACCAGTGCCGAGAGTGCCAGCGAGCCCGCGAGCAGCACGGCGCGCAGCACGGCGAGGCCGCGCCCGTTGGGCTGGGCCGACCGCGCCGGATCAGCGATAGAAGTCACTGGTGAACGGCAGCAGCGCCAGCACGCGCGCCCGCTTGATCGCGGTCGTGAGCTGCTTCTGGTGCATCGAGCACGAGCCCGACACGCGCCGCGGCACGATCTTGCCGCGATCCGTTACGAACCGGCCGAGTCGTTTCTCGTCTTTATAATCGACGAACGCCACCTTCTCCAGGCACAGCTTGCAGTACTTCTTCTTGACGCCCTTACCCTCACGCTCTTTCGGCATCTCGTCAGCGCTCCTTTTCTCAGGCTGGATCCTCGGAAGCCCCTGGCGGATCGGCATGAGCCGCCTCGGGCGCCTTCTCGAGGAAGTGGACCGACTCCGCGCGCACCTCCAGTGACTGGTGCTTCTCGCCGCGCGAGCTCGTCCACTCCCGCATCTGCAAACGTCCTTCCACCACCACCGCGCTGCCCGTGTGCAGGTACTGCCCGCACACTTCGGCGAGGCGCTGGTACGTCATCACCGTCACGTACCCCGTGTGTTCCGCCGTCGTGCCCTCGCGCGTGCGATAGCGACGGTGGAACGCCAGCGGCAGCGTCGTGATCGCCGTGCCATCCGAGGCGTAGCGCCGGTCCGGATCGCGCGTCAGTCGTCCGGAGAGGACGACCCGGTTGATCTCGGGCAACCGCAGTTCGCTCATGCCACGTCTCCCGCGGGGGCTCGACCGCTCAATCGCGGTCGCCGTCCTCCGCCGCCGCGGCCGCTTCCGCCTCGGGCACGCCCTGCCACATCTCCGGCGGCACGTGCACGGTCGTGAGCGCGCGCATGATGTCCTCCTCCAGGCGCAGGCGACGCTCCACTTCCTTCACCATGCCGGCGCCGCCGTTCCACACGATCATCGTGTAGACGCCGTCGCGCCGCTTGCGGATCTCGTAGGCGAGCCGCCGTTTGCCCCACTTCTGCACGTCGACGACCTCGGCGCCCAGGTCCTTCAGCCACCCGGACACGCGATCGGCGACCTCCTGGGCCTTCACCTCGTCGTAGCTCGGCTCGAGGATGTAGACCGTCTCGTACTTGGTCACGTCTCGGTTTCCTCCTGCGGTGATGGCACCGCATCTGGCGATGCGTCCACCCTGCGATTGAACCGGTTCATCGCGCTGAGCACGCCCTCGGCCGCCCAGCACTCCACCACGTCCGCCGCAAGGCGGACCGTTTCCTCCAGCGCCGGCATCTCCTCCGGCGCGAACTCCTCCAGCACGTGCTCCTTGAGCGCCGCTGACGTTTCCGCGGCACCGACGCCGACCCGCAGCCGCGCGTAGTCGCGGCCGCCCACCGCCGCCTCGATGCTCTCGAGGCCGCGATGCCCGCCGGAGGAGCCCGTCGCACGGATGCGCACGAACCCCAGCGGCAGGTAGACGTCGTCACTCACCACCAGCAGCTGCTCTTCCCGTCCGTGCCGCTCGCGCCAGGACCCGAGCGCTTCGCCGCTCAGGTTCATGAACGTGAGCGGCTGGAGCAGCACGGTCGGCTGCCCCGCGATCGATGCCTCGCGCGCGCGCCAGGTCGTGTCCTTCCCCGCCTCGCGCGCGCCGTGACGCGCGGCCAGCGTGTCGAGTACGCGCCACGCCACGTTGTGGCGGGTGGACGCGTAGCGATCGCCGGGATTGCCGAGGCCCACGACCAGGTGCACGGACGGTTACTTCTTCTCCTTCTTGGCTTCCTTGGCGTCCTTGCCGCCTTCCTTCGCTTCCTTGGCGTCCTTGCCACCTTCCTTCGCCGTGGCCGCGGGCGCTCCCTCCTCGCCCTCCTTCTTGCCCTTGGCTCCCACCACCTCGGGCTCGGCCGCCGCAGCTGCCTCGCCCTCGACGGGCGCCGCCACGACCTCTTCCGCCGCCGGGGCCACGACCGCAGCCACCGCGACGTCGGCGTCGGTGATGATCTCGTAGCCCGTGCCGGGCGCGAGGTCGCTCACGTGCAGGTTCTGGCCGATGTTGAGCGCGGTCACGTCCACGTCGATCCCCGCCGGGATCGCGGTGGGCAGGACCCTCACCTTCAGCATGCGCACGAGGTGCTCGAGGATGCCGCCGCCGTCCTTGACGCCCACCGGCGTACCCACGAAGTGCACGGGCACGTCGACCTCGATGTGCTCGGTGAGCGAGATGTGCTGGAAGTCGAGGTGGATGATCGCGCGCGACAGCGGGTCGTACTGCACGTCACGCACCAGCGCCGTGACCTCGGTGCCGGCCACGTTCAGGTTGACGATGGCGTTCGAACCCTTGTGGTTGCGCAGCGCCACCTCGAACTCCCGGAACTCGACGGCGACCGGCTGCGGCGTCTCGCCGTGGCCGTAGAGCACCGCCGGGATCTGGCCGGCCGCGCGTGCCTTGCGCGCCGCACCCTTGCCGGTCCCGTCCCGGCGCGAGCCCTTCAACTGGATGACTGCCATGACCGCCTCCTGTTGTGGATCAGACGAACAGCGAACTGAGCGAGCGTTCCTCGTGGATGCGCTGCACGGCCTCACCGAGGAGGCCGGCCACGGAGAGCTCGCAGACCTGGGCCGGGAGCGAGCCCGGCTCGTGATTGAGCGTGTCGGTGACCACGACCTCCTTGATCGGGGAGGCGGCGATGCGCTCGAACGAACCCGGGCAGAACACGCCGTGCGTGACGCCGGCGTAGATGTCGCGCGCGCCGCGGTCGCGGATGGCGTTGGCCGCGTGGCACAGCGTGCGCGCGGTCGTGACCAGGTCGTCGAACAGCACCGCGTTCTTGCCCTCGACGTCGCCGATGATGTTCATGATCTCGACCGCGTCGGGGCGTGGTCGGCGCTTGTCGACCAGCGCCAGGTCGGCGCCGAGGCGCTTGGCGTAGGCGCGCGCCATCTTGACGCTGCCGATGTCGGGGGCGACCACGACCAGGTTCGGGATGTCGAGCTTGGCGAAGTGGTCGATCAGCACCGGCGCCGCGTAGAGGTGGTCGAGCGGGATGTCGAAGAAGCCCTGGATCTGCGCGCTGTGCAGGTCCATCGTCAGCGCGCGGTCGGCGCCCGCGACCGTGATCAGGTTCGCGACCAGCTTCGCCGTGATCGGCGCGCGCGGCTGGTCCTTGCGGTCCTGTCGCGCATAGCCGAAGTACGGGAGCACCGCGGTGACGCGGCGCGCGGAGGCGCGCTTGGCCGCGTCGAGCATCACCAGCAGCTCCATCAGGTGGTCCGCGGGCGGGTTCGTCGACTGCACGATGAACACGTCGCTGCCGCGGATGTTCTCGTTGAAGCGCACCGAGACTTCGCCGTCCTCGAAGCGCGACACCACCGCGTCGCCCACCGGCACCCTCAGGCGCGTGCAGATCGCCGTCGTGAGCTTGTGACTCGCGGTGCCCGAGAAGATGCGACAGGGATCCACGCGGAACCTCCCCGTGGGTTCACGACGGACGCTCGCGAGCCGCTCGCCGCGGCGAGTGCCGCGCGAAGCATCACGAACGCAGGAAACTTCCGGATTGCACGCGGATCGGTGCGGGACCGCCGGGGCCGGACCTTCCTGCCCCGGCGAAAGCTGGCTGGGGCGGGAGGATTCGAACCTCCGAATGCGGGAGCCAAAGTCCCGTGCCTTACCGCTTGGCCACGCCCCACCAACGAACGGGGTTTCCGTCACGGACCGCCTCATGCTTGCAGGCGGGGTGAAAGCTGCTGGCCCGAGAACCGCAGTGTGGGAAAAGCGGCGGGCAGCTTAGCGGGCGCGAGAACACCGCGTCAACCGCGGGGATGGGGGTCCTGCGGCCTCGATTGTCGCAGGACCCCCGGGACAGCCGCTAGTAAGCGTGCTGCTCCTCGTTGTTCGAGTGCGGGTGTGCCGTGGGGTGGGCCAGCTCCCGGTCGTATTCCGCCATCACCTTTTCGGTCAAGTACTTACGGGTGACGTCGTTGATCGGGTGGGCCAGGTCCTGGTGCTGCCCGTCGGGCCGCTTGCGACTCGGCATCGCCACGAACAGCCCGCTGTTGCCCCGGATGATCTTGAGCCCGCGCACCACGAACGAGTCGTTGAGCGTGATGCTCACGAACGCTTTCAGCTTGTCGTCGTTCCGCAGTGACACACGAACCTCGGTGATCTCGACCATGAGATATTCACCTCGGAGCCATCCCTGAGGTTCAGCTGGCTCGTGTCCGGCGCCGTCCTCGGGCACCGGTCTTGGGTGGAGCGCCCGCTCGATGACCCTTCCCTGGCCTCGTTGCAGCCGCATGCACGTGGAGTCCAAGACCGCGGCTCACGGAACGCACCGAAAAGAGCGGTTCGTCCCCGGAGAAGCGCCCCAAGATCTCCCGGACCGACGCACCGCGCGGAACGATCGCGAAGACGGCCGAGCCACTCCCGGTCAAGTGCGGCTCCAGCAGGCCCGCTGCCCGCAGCCTTGCGCGCAGCGATTCGAGATCGCGCCGACGGCGCCCCAGAACTGCTTCGAAACGGTTGCCACGACGGATGAGCGCCAACGCTTCAACTCGATGCCGCCCAACGGTCCGCGCAAATCTGAGGTGGTGCTCCCACGGAGTCAAGCCCTTTCTGACGTGGTCGTGGCGGGCGAACGCCTCGCGTGTCGACACACGCCATTCCGGGACCGCGACGACGGCACGAAAAGGCGCGCGAAGTCGAAGTGGGTGCAGCACCTCACCACGTCCGGTGCCGAGGCAGGTACCACCTTGGAGCGCGAACGGCACATCCGATCCAAGTTCCAACGCGAGGGCCTTGCAAGTGTCCACAGACGGCCTGCGACGGTGGAGCGCGAGCAGGCCGGCGATCGCGGCGGCGGCGTCGGCGCTGCCACCGCCCATCCCCGCCTGGGCGGGGATGCGCTTCGTGAGCGTGAAGCGCGCGCCGCCCGGAAGCGCGAACCGCTCGGCGACGAGACGCGCCGCGCGCAGCACGAGGTTGTCGCCGCCCGCGGGCACCGCGCGCAGCGACGCGGGTGACGTGCGACCGCGCTCCTCGGCGTGTTCGTGGCGCACGCTCAGCGTGAACCCGCGCGCGGCGCGCGCCACCGTGAGCGTGTCGTGGAGCGAGATCGACTGGAACACGGTGACCAGGTCGTGGAAGCCGTCGGCCCGCGCGGGCCCCACGGCGAGGCCGAGGTTGAGCTTGGCGTGCGCGTCCACCGTCACGATGCGCGGCGCGGTTCTTGGACCCGGCGTCCGGCCCTGCCGGAGGCCGGAGTACCGCGTTCTGGTCATCGCGCGATGTACAGGATCCACACCGTCATCGCCACGTAGACGAGCACGGTGGCCTGGATCGGCCGGTCGGCGAGCAGCACGAGCGAGGGATCCTCGCTCGACTCCGAGACGCGCACGAGGTGCAGGTAGCGGAACACGCCGTACGCCACCACCGGCACGGTGACCATCATCGCCTCGCTACCGAACTTGGCCACGGTCGCGGGCCAGATGGTGTAGAGCGCGTACGACATCAGCGTGCACGCCGCCGCGATCGTGAGCATCCGGTCCAGCAGCTCGGGCGTGTAGGTGGCCAGCACCGCGCGCTGGTCCGAGGCGAGGTGGCCGGCGTTGATCAGCTCGCGCCGGCGCTTGGAGACGGCGAGGAACAGCGCGCCGAAGAACGTGCACACGAGGAGCCACGATGACAGCTGCGTCTCGGGCGCCACCGGCTTCAGCAGCTCCACGCCGGCCACGGCGCGCAGCACGAAGCCGGAGGCGATCACGAACACGTCGAGGATGACCTGGTTCTTGAGCCCGAAGCTGTAGGCGACGTTGCTCGCGAGGTAGGCGGCGAGCACGAGCATGAAGCCGAAGCCGAGCCACGAGCACAGCGCCGCCACGATCACGAGCAGCACCGGCACCACCGACCACGCCACCGCCGGCGACAGCGCCCCCGAGGCGATCGGCCGGTGGCGCTTGCGCGGGTGCAGGCGGTCGACATCGACGTCCTTCAAGTCGTTGACCACGTACACCGCGCTCGCGAGCAGCGAGAACGCCACGAAGCCGGCCACGGCACGCAACAGCAGCGCCGGGTCGGAAGCGTGTTGCGCGAACACCACGCCCGCGAACACGAGCAGGTTCTTGGTCCACTGCTTCGGCCGCAGCGCCAGGAGGATCGGCGTCATGCGCGGTTCGTGGTCTCGCGCTTCGCCCGGCGCGCGCGGATGGGCCCGCGCCCCGGCGCGCCGTCCGGGAACATCGAGCGCTCGACGAGCAAGCAGAACGCGTGCCCCATCGCGATGTGGCCTTCCTGGATGTTCGGCGTCACCGCGCTCGGCGTGATCAGCGCCACGTCGCACAGGGCCGCGAACTCGCCGCCCTTGGCACCCGTCATGCCGATCACCGCCATCTTCAGCTGGTGCGCTGCCTTGACCGCACGCCGGATGCTCTCCGAGCGGCCGCTGGTGGTGATCGCCACCAGCACGTCGCCGGGGCCCGCGAGACCCTCGAGCTGGCGCGAGAACACCTGGTCGTAGCCGTAGTCGTTGCCGATCGCGGTCACCGCCGAGGAGTTGGTGGTGAGCGCCACCGCCGGGAGCCCGGGGCGATCGACCAGGTAGCGCCCCGAGAACTCGGCCGCCAGGTGCTGCGCGTCCGCGGCGCTGCCGCCGTTCCCGCAGAAGAACACGGTGCCGCAGTTCTCGAAGCAGCCGAGGATCAGCTCCGCCGCGGCCGCGACCGCGGGCGCGTTCTGCTTCTCGAGCAGCACCAGCGTCTTCGCCGTCTCGCGAAGCGCCGCGCGTGCGGCGCGCTCGAGCGGCCCGTTCTCCTTCCCTGGCTTCCTTGCGGCCATCCGTTACCTCCCGTCGCCCGTTGCCCCGACCGGTTGCGCCACGTAGCGCGCGAGTGCGTCCCGCCAGTGCGGCAGCTCGTGCCCGAGCGCCTGCCGGAGCTGGCCCGTGTCCAGCACCGAGTACGCCGGCCGCTTCGCCGGACGCTCCAGGTCGGCGCTCGATCGCCGCGCCACCTCGACGCGCGCGCCCACCTGCCCGCAGATCTCGCCCGCGAACTCGTGCCACGTGCAGTCGCCGGCGTTGGTCGCGTGGTAGGTCCCGGTGACGCCGCGCTCCATCAGCTCCACGAGCACGGAGCCGAGATCCTCGGTCCAGGTCGGCGAGCCGCGCTGGTCGTCCACCACCGCCAATGGCGTGCCGGCGAGCGCGCGCTCGCGGATCGTGTCCACGAAGTTCCTGCCGCCGCGGCCGTAGAGCCAGGCGGTGCGCACGATCAGGTGGCACGGGTTCACGGCGCGCACGGCCTGCTCACCGGCGAGCTTGCTCCGGCCGTAGGCGGAGGCGGGCCCCACGGGATCCGATTCGCGTCGCGGCCGCGGCTCGTCGCCCGCGAACACATAGTCGGTGGAGACCGAGAGCACCGCGGCGTCCGCTCCGCGCGCCGCCGCGGCCGCGTTCCCCGCGCCCTCGCCGTTCACGCGCAGCGCGTGGTCGAGCTTCGTCTCGCAGCCGTCGACGTCGGTGAACGCGGCCAGGTGACACACCCAGTCGGGCCGGGTGCTCGCCACCGCGGCGCGCACGCGGGCGGCATCGGTCACGTCCAGCTCGGCGCGCGAGAACGCGACCGTGTCGTGGCCCGCGCGCGCGAGCGCCGGCACCACGGCCCGCGCGAGCATGCCGTGGGCACCTGTCACCAGCACCCTCACGCCAGCTCCACGCGACTCGAGTCGCCGAGCATCAGGCGGTGCGCACTCGGCCGCGAGTCGCTCGCGGTCACCACCACGTCGCGCCCGATCAGGCTCGACTCGATACGGCCGGTGATGGTGTGCAGATGGCTCCGGTCCAGGACGATCGAGTGCTCGATCTCGCAGCGCTCGATCTTGACGCCGTCGGCGATGGCGCTGAACGGTCCCACGTAGGCGTCGCGGATCTGCGCGCCGGCGCCGATCACGAGCGGGCCGCGGAGCCGCGAGCGCTCCACCGTCGTGCCGGGTCCGATGTGGACCGCGCCCTCGATCGCCGTCGCCTCGTCCACGGTGCCCTCGATGCAGGTGACCAGGTCCGCGAGCACGATGCGGTTCGCCTCGAGCAGGTCCTCGACGCGACCGGTGTCCTTCCACCAGCCGTGGATCACGTGCGAGCGCACGTTACGGCCGCTGGTGATGAGGTGTTGAATGGCATCGGTGATCTCCAGCTCGCCGCGCGCCGAGGGCTGGATCGCGCGCACCGCGTCGAAGATCGTCTTCGTGAACAGGTAGACGCCCACGAGCGCCAGGTCGCTCCGCGGCTGTTTCGGCTTCTCCTCCAGCCGCACGACGCGCTCCCCTGCGAGCTCCGCCACTCCGAACTCCCACGGGCGCGCCACCTTGGCGAGCAGGATCTGTGCCTCCGGCTTCTCCTTCTCGAACTCGCGCACGAACGGCGTGATGCCGTCCTTGATCAGGTTGTCGCCCAGGTACATGACGAACGAGTCGCCGGCCATGAAGTCTTCCGAGATCTTGACCGCGTGCGCGAGGCCGAGCGGCGCCTCCTGTTCGATGTAGGTGACCTTCAAGCCGAACGCCGAGCCGTCACGCACCGCGGCGCGGATCTCCGCCTGCGAGTTGACGAGCGTGGTCACCAGCTCGCCGGTGCGGTGGTCCGGCTGCAGCAGCTCGCGCGGGTCGCTGACGATGATGCCCACGTCGCGGATGCCCGCGGCGGCGATGGCCTCGAGCCCGTAGTAGAGCACCGGCTTGTTCGCCACCGGCACCAGCTGCTTGGCGCGCGTGTGCGTGATCGGCCGCAGGCGCGTGCCGCGGCCTCCGGCCAGGACCAGTGCCTTCAATGTTTGCTCCGCATGTACCAGAGGAAGGCGACGATGATGAAGAGCCCCATCACCACCATGGCGATGATCTGGCCGACGGTCACGCCAGCGCTCCGGACAGGAGCCGCTTCGCCTCGGCGAGCGCCGCGTCCAGCTTGTCCAGGTCGCGCCCACCGGCGAGTGCCAGGTGCGGCTTGCCGCCGCCCGAGCCGCCGGTGACCTGTGCGGTCTTTTTCACGAGCTCGTCGGCCCGTAGCCTGTGCTCCGCTACGAGGTCGTCAGTGACCACGGCAATGAACGTGAGCTTGCCGTCGGCTTCGAGCGCCAGCACCGCGGCCCCGCGGCCGAGCGCACCGCGGAGCTTGTCGGCGGCGTCGCGCACCGTGTTCGTGTCGCCCGAGGAGCGCAGCTTCGCCACCACCCAGCGGCCGCCGGGCGCCTTGGTCGCCGCCGCGGCAAGCTGCGCGAACTCCGCCTCGAGTCCCTGGCGGCTCGCCTGCGCCGACGCCTTGCGCAGCGTCGCCAGCTCGTCGCGCCACTTCTGCGCCACTTCCACCGCCTTCTCCGCTGGCGCCTGCAGCACCGCGAGCACGCCGTCCAGCGCGCCGCGCTGGTCCATGAACCACGTCCGCGCCGCGGGCCCGCACAGCGCTTCGACGCGGCGCACGCCCGAGGCCACCGCGGTCTCCTGCGTGATCACGAACAGGCCGATGTCACCCGTGCGCCGCACGTGCGTGCCGCCACAGAGCTCGCGCGAGGGCTCGATCTCGGACTCCTCCACGCCGTCCACGGTGACCACGCGCACGCGCTCGCCGTACTTCTCGCCGAACAGCGCCATCGCCCCGAGCGCCTTCGCCTCGGCGATCGGCATCTCCTGCCAGCTCACGTCCACGTTCGCCAGCACCCAGTCGTTGACGCGCTGCTCGATCAACGCGCCCTGGAGCGCCGACGGCGCCTCGAAGTGCGAGTAGTCGAAGCGCAGCCGGTCGGGCGCCACGAGCGAGCCCGCCTGGTGCACGTGCTCGCCGAGCACGGTCCGGAGCGCGGCATGCAGCAGGTGCGTGGCGGTGTGGTGGCGCTGCGTCGAGGCGCGCGCGACCGGGTCCACCCGCACCGTGACGTGGCCCTCGGATCCATAGCGCAGGAAGTCGTCGCGCTCGCCCACGGCCATGTTGAGGCGGTGAACGATGGCGTCGCCCTCGCGGTAGACATGCGTGAGCGCCGCGCGCGTGCCGCCCGCGCTCAAGAAACCCTGGTCCGCCACCTGGCCGCCCGACTCGGGATAGCACGGCGTCCTCTCGAGCGTGATCTCGAACTCCTCGCCCGCGGGCCGCCACGCCATGATGCGCAGGCTGTCGAGCGTGGTGGCGTCGTAGCCCGCGAACGCCGAGTGGGCGCCCTCGACGAGCCGCGTCCACGAGCGCTTCTCCTCGCCGCCGGTCTTCTCGAAGCGACTGGCCGCGCGCGCGCGCTGGCGCTGTTGCTCCATCTCACGCTCGAAGCCCGCGAGATCCACCTCGAGTCCGCGCGCGGCCGCGATCTCCTGCGTCAGCTCGATCGGGAAGCCGTACGTGTCGTGGAGCGCGAACGCCTCGCCGCCGGGGATCGTCTTCCCGCCCTGCGCGAGCAGCCGCTCGAGCCGCTCCATCCCTTGCTCGTACGTCTGCCCGAAGCC
>DATLUU010000191.1:0-3459 GCA_035577885.1 Verrucomicrobiia bacterium | reverse complement strand
CCCAGGGACCCTGCCGTTATCGGCCTCCGCGCTCGCGGACTTGTGCGCGGCGACTCACTTCTTCGCCGCGATCCTCGCGGTGGCGAAATCGTTGATGATCGCCGCCAGCGTGTCCGGTTGGTCCTTCATCACCCAGTAGGCGGCGTCGGCAACGCGCACCGCGGTCGCGGTGGTGTCGTCCCAGCCGAGGCGCTTGAGTGCCGCGCCCGACGTCATGCCCGACTTCCACTCGTGGCTCGTGATCAGTATCCGGATCGGGATCTTCAACCCCTTCGCGTCCTTGTTGCCGTCCGTGTAGAAGCCCTCGCGCACGTACGCCTTCACCGTGGCCGGCGGGGTCTGGGAGACCATCGCAAAGATCGCCTGGCTCTGCGTCGTGTCGCGACCCCGGTCCGAGAACATCCTCTTCGCGACGCTCTCGTAGTTCTGGTCCATGAAGTCGAGGAGCTGCTTCTTCTGCTGGTCGTCGACCTGCACCGGCAGGCCGACCGGAACGTCGATCAGCACCAGCCCCTTCGCGCGCCCCGGGTGCGCGGCGAGCGCGGCGAGCGCGGCGCGCCCACCCATCTGGTGCCCGACGACGATGGTGCTGTCCGCGTTCTGCTTCGCGAGCACGGCGTCCAGGGCGTCGCCCACGGTCGCGAACGAGAACGGATCGGGGAGCGGGCTGTCGCCGTTCCCCGGGAGATCCACGAGCACCACGCGATAGCGGCCGAGCAGCTTGCGCGCCGTGGGCAGCCAGTCGGTGCGGCTCGCGCCCAGGCCGGAGACGAACACCACCGTGGGCCCGTGGCCGAGCTCGGTGGTCTTGGGCGCGACCGGGGCGGCGGCGGCGGACGCTGCGACGAGTGCGGCGGCGAACAGCAGTGCGGCGCGGCGAGCGCTGGTCATGCGAACGGCCTCCTCGGGGTGTGGGACGCGGCGCAGTATCCCATCGCGCTCGCGTCGCGCGCCAGACGACTGCCCACTACGACGACCGGCGGCTCGTGAAGCGCCACGCCAGCCAAGCCAGTGCCGACAGGAGCCACAGCGACAGCGCGAGCCGCGTCACGCGCACGCCCGCGTCCCAGCCTTCCGGGCGGTAGCGCATCCGCAACTCGTGCTTGCCGGCAGGCACGGCGATGCCGCGCAGCAGGTGATCCACACGCGACACGGGCACGCGCTCGTGGTCGAGCTCGGCGGACCAGCCCGGGAACCACGCGTCCGCGATCACCACGAACGCCGGCGCAGCGGCTTCGACTCGGAGCGCGAGCTCGTCCGGCTCGTCGCGCAGCCACTCGATGCGCGCCGCGGCCGAGCCCGGGTAATCGCCGGCGGCCGCGGCATCCAGCGTCAGCGCCACGCTGTCGGCGTGGAACCCGTCAGCGCCCATCGCCGCCACCACGCTCGACTCGGCGTCGAGCACGCGCACCGCGTCCACCGCATAGGCACGGCCAAGCGCATGCCGCAGCCGGTACACGATCTCGCCCGGTGCGCGCTCGAGCACAGCGAACGCAGTCGAATCCTGCGGCGTCTGCGGCGGAGACGACACGTAGACCACGCCCAGCGCACGGATCGCCTCGACGGAGTTCAAGAACGCGGTCTCCGCCCACCACTCCGACGGCGAGCCGTGCTCGCCCCCGAACGCGCGCGCGCGCCAACGGATCCAGGCGTTGGTGCGGAACTCCGGCGCCATCGTGATCCCCGCGGTCTCCCAGCTGGAGACGTCCGCGATGCGGGTGGAGAGCACGCGGGCTGCATGGTCCTCGCGCCCGAATCGCGCCAGCGCCGGCTCCGCGGTCGCGTCGAGCGTGGTCTCGGGCCCGGATGCGCGCACGAGCGTCGGCACCGAGACCGCGCCCAGGTCGGCGGCGAGCAGCGCCACCAGGCAGGCGGGCGTGATGCGGAGCGCGCGCCCGCGCGTGAGCAGCAGCAGCGCCAGCGCCACGAGCAGCGCGCGCAACACGAGGTCGAGCCCTGCGTTGCGGCTCGCGCGCTGAGCGAGCACGAGCGGGAGGTCGGGGCGCACGGCGTGGGCGAGCGCTGCATAACCACCGCTCGCCACCGTGAGCAGGAGCACGCCCAGCAGCGCCAGTGCGCCCAGCCATGGCCACGGCGCACGCCGGTGGCGCGGCTCGCCGGGGGCGGCAGCCGTCATGGCCGCGACCCCGGAAGCGGAGAGCAGCGCCATGGCGGGCACGGCGAGCAGCGTCGCCATCGACGCCACCCAGAACTGCCCGGACGCGGGCACGAGCGTGCGCTCGGCGAGATAGAGCGGCCCTGTGCGCGGGCCCAGGGCGAGGACGAGCGCGCCCGCGACGACCGCGGCCAGGAATGAGCGCGGATCGCGTTCGCTCCGCTCGCGCCTGAGGAAGCCCACCACCGCGAACAGAACGACCAGCGTGCCGAGGAAGCGTGGATAGTCCGTGCTCGGCAGGAGCCCGCCCCAATAGGTGTCCCTGGTGCCGCCGACCAGGAACGGGAACGCGAGCGCCGGCACCTCGCGCCAGGCGATGCTCATGGCGCGGACCTGCTCCAGCGTCATGCCGAGCGCGCGCGTCGAGTGCGCGCCGTAGCGGATCGCGGGCAGCCACACGGCGGCGGCGATGCCCGCGCCCCACGCCAGTGCGAGCACCGTGGCCGCGGCACCGGTCCAGCGCCGTGCGCGCGCGGCGCGCTCGAGTGCGAACGCCACCACCATCGCGCCCGAGTAGGCGACGACTTGAGGATGCCCGGTGAGCGCCTGCAGCCCGGCGAGCCCCGCGAGTGCGATCGCCGCTCCCGACGCGCGGAGCGCGGTGGGCGCGCGCGAGAGCGCGTGCGCGACGAGCAGCATGATCGGCAGCAGCGACACCGCGGCGCAGTACGCCGAGTGGCCGAACGCGAGCGGCACGAGCAGGAGGGGCGACAGCCCCCAGGCGAGGCCCGCCCACACCAGCGCCACCGCGGGTGGCCGCCACAGCGCCCACGCCAGCGCCGCCATCGCCCACATGCCGATGAGGATCGCGAGCAGGGGCGCGGCGAGCGGCACGATGCGGCCCGGCCGCACACGCTCGAACACGTCGAGCGCCATGTCGGGCAGGTACTGTGGCCGCATGTCAGCGAGGCTCGCGCTCGCGGCCACGCCCGCCATCACGAACGGGTTCCAGTACGTGCGCTCGTGCTGCTCGAGCCAGCGCTGGCGCGAGTACTCGGCGAACGGCCGGTAGATGCGCGCGTCGCCGAGGACGAACACGCGGCGGGCGAACAGCTGTGGCGCGAACAGGACCAGCCACGCGGCGGCGAGCACGAGCAGGGCGCGTCGCAGCGGTCGTGCGTCGGCGGTCCCCAGGGCGGCCATGCCGCCCAAGATAGCCTCGGGCGCGCGGCCCGCTTGCCCCTTGCGCTACTGCACAGGTGTGCAGTATGGTCGGACCCGCTTGGATGGCGGACGGAAACACGTCGGGGCCCGCATGGCGCTCCCGGCGCGTTTCCCTCCCG
>DATLUU010000190.1:0-3488 GCA_035577885.1 Verrucomicrobiia bacterium | reverse complement strand
AGGTGGTCTGGGAGGTCCTGAAGCAGGAGAGGACGCCGCTGCTCGTCGTCGTGAACATGATGGACAAGGAGCACGCGAACTTCGACGCGGCCGTGAAGAGCTGCCACGACCGCCTCGGGTTGAACGCGGTGCCCGTCCAGCTCCCGATCGGCGAGGCGGAGAAGTTCCACGGCGTCGTGGACCTGATCGAGAACAAGGCCTACACGTTCACCGGCAAGGGCTCCGACGAGAAGAGCAGCGAGGTGCCGATCCCCGCCGAGCTGAAGGACAAGGCGGCGAAGGCGCGCGCCACGTTGCTCGAGGAGGCGGCCACCGGCGACGAGCAGCTGATGGAGAAATTCCTCGTCAGCGGCGACCTGAGCGTGGAGGAGATCCGCAAGGGGCTCTGCGAGCGCGTGGTGATGTGCGACCTGGCGCCCGTGTTCTGCTGCGCGGCGGCGTCGAACCTCGGCGTGAAGGAGGTGCTCGACGAGGTCGTGGACGTGCTGCCGAGCCCGCTCGACGTGCACCCGCAGCGCGCGAACGGGGAAAACGGATCGGCAGGTGTCGAGATCAAGCCCGACGCGGGAACGCCCGCGGCGGCCACCGTGTTCAAGACGCTCGCCGAGGCCCACCTCGGCGAGCTTTCGTTGATACGGCTGTGGTCGGGCCGGCTCGAGCCCGGCAAGGACCTCCTGAACACCACGCGCGGCCGGAGCGAGAAGCTGGGCACGCTCTACCACATCTGCGGCAAGGAGCGCACCGACTGCAGGGGTTCCGCCGCCGGCGACATCGTCGCCGCGGTGAAGCTGCGCGAGACGCACACGGGAGACACGCTCGCCGAGAAGGCGCGCCCGGTGAAGCTCGCGCCGCCCGATTTCCCGCTGCCCGTGGCCGCCGAGTGCATCCGCGCCAAGAACAAGGGCGACGAGGAGAAGATGGCGGTGGGGCTGAACCGCCTGCACGAGGAGGACCCCACGCTGTCGCGCTATTTCGAGGAGAGCACGAAGGAGTCGATCGTCCAGGGCATGGGCGACCTCCACCTCGAGATCCTGATCGAGCGCATGAAGAAGCGCTTCGGCGTCGACGTGGTGCTCTCGAAGCCGCACGTGCCCTACCGCGAGACCATCAAGGGCCGCGCCGAGGGCGACTACCGCCACAAGAAGCAGACCGGCGGGCGGGGGCAGTTCGGCGAGGTGCACCTGCGCGTGGCGCCGCTGCCGCGCGGCGCCAAGTTCGAGTTCGTGGACGAGGTGAAGGGCGGCGTGATCCCGCACAACTTCATCCCCGCCGTGGAAAAGGGCGTCGTCTCCGGCATGGAGCGCGGGCCACTCGCCGGTTACCCGGTGGTGGACGTGAAGACGACCGTGTTCTTCGGCAAGTACCACGACGTCGACAGCTCGGAGATGGCGTTCAAGATCGCCGCCGAGACCTGTTTCCACGAGGTGATCCTCAAGGCGACGCCGGTGCTGCTCGAGCCCTACTCGGACCTGGACGTGCGCGTGCCCGAGGAGTTCCTGGGCGACGTGATGGGCGATCTCTCGAGCAAGCGCGGCAAGATCCTCGGCACCGAGTCGGACGGCCACTACGTGCAGATCAAGGCCAGGGTGCCGATGGCGGAGACGTACAAGTACGCCACCCACCTGCGCGCGATCACGCAGGGCCGCGGGCTCTACCAGGCGAAGTTCTCGCATTACGAAGAGGTGCCGCGCGAGCTGGCCGACAAGGTGATCGCGGCTGCCAAGGCGGAGCGGGAGGCGGCGGCGGCGCAGCATTGAGCGGCTCGAGGGAGTAGACTGCCCGCCTCCACGCGCGGTCCTCGGGGCGGCGGTGGGGACGTTCGGGGTGGGGGCCGGAGGCTCCCACCAGTCGCCTACGGAGAGGCCACACATGCGCGTGTTGGGACTGGACCCCGGGAGCCGCCGCACGGGTTGGGGCGTCGTGGACCGCAGCGGGCGCGACCTGCGCCACGTGGCCTCGGGGCACGTCGCGCCGCCGGCGCGGCTGTCGCTGGCCGAGCGCCTGCACGCGATCGTGCGCGAGGTGGATGCGGTGATGGAGCGGTTCGCCCCCGACATGGTGGTCATCGAGGCCGCGTTTCATTCTGCATACGCACGCTCCACGCTTGTCCTTGGCCACGTGCGCGGGGCGTTGATGGTGGCGGCGGTCGAGCGCGGGCTACCGATCGCCGAGTACGCGCCGCGCGCGATCAAGCTGGCGGTGACCGGTCGTGGTGGCGCGGCGAAGCAGCAGGTGACCGCGATGGTGAAGGCGCAGCTGGGACTCATAGCACTCCCGCAGGTGGACGCCGCGGACGCGCTCGCGGGCGCGCTCTGTCACCTCCGCCGCGCGCGCTTCGATGTGCCCCGGCGGCGCACGCCGGCACGTGAGCGGCTGCTCGCGTTGCTGGCCGGTGCGCGGGGGGCGCGGTGATCGCCTCGATCCGCGGCACGCTGCTCGAGCGTGGCGAGGGCTTCGTCGTGGTCGAGGCCGCCGGCGTCGGCTACCAGGTGAACGTGACCACGGGCACGCTGGTGTCACTGCCCGCCGTGGGTGAGGAGGTGCGGCTCCACACGCGCCACATCGTGCGCGAGGACGCGCAGCTCCTGTTCGGATTCGCCGAGCGCGACGAGCTCAAGCTCTTCGACCTGCTGATCGCGGTGAACGGTGTCGGACCGCGTATCGCGATCGCGGTGCTGTCGGGGCTCTCGCCCGTACGGTTCGCGGCCGCAGTGCGCGACGAGAACCTGGGCGCGATCACGTCCGTTCCGGGCGTGGGGCGGAAGACGGCCGAACGGCTCGTCGTCGAGCTGCGCGACAAGCTCGGCTTCCTGCCCGCGATGCCGTCGGGGACGCCGGCCGCCGGCGAGCCACGGGATAAGAAGCCGCGCGTGCTGGCGAAGAACGAGCGCCACGAGGACGCGGTCGCGGCCCTCATCACGCTGGGCTACACCGCGGCGCAGGCCACGGACGCGGTGAGCCGGGTCGCGGAGGAAGTCGGTGAGGCCGCCGCGGAGGATCTCCTCAAGCGCGCGCTCGCCAAGCTCGCGCGCTCCTCGCTGGTGACGCGATGACGCGCAAGCGGGGCGGGGGGGCACCCGGCGGAGCCGGGTCCGGCGAGGGAATGAGCGAGTTCCTGCGCGCGAGGAAGCCGGTGGTGAGGCCGTCGAGCGAGCACCCGTCGCGCCTCGCCGATCCGGCGCCGTTCCCCGAGGACGTGCGCGAGGAGCGGCGGCTCAGGCCCCCGTCGCTCGCCGAGTTCGTCGGCCAGCCGCAGTTGCGCGAGCAGCTCGGCATTTTCCTGGCAGCCGCACGACAGCGCGGTGAGGCGATGGATCATGTGCTCTTCCATGGGCCGCCAGGGCTGGGGAAGACGACGCTCGCGAGCATCGTCGCCCACGAGCTGGGCGTGGAGATCAGGAACTCGAGCGGTCCGGTGCTCGAGAAGGCCGGTGATCTCGTCGGCCTGCTCACGGACCTCGGGCCGCGCGGGATCCTGTTCATCGACG
>DATLUU010000189.1:0-8711 GCA_035577885.1 Verrucomicrobiia bacterium | reverse complement strand
CGCGGCACGATCCCCGCAGGCGATAGCCGTTGGCACTGGGACGGCCGCACCTCGAGCGGCACCGATGCCGGCGCCGGCGTGTTCTGGGTGCGCGCACGGCTCGGCGCGAGCACGGTCACGCAGGGCTTCGTGCGGTTCAGGTAGACGCAACCCCGCACTTCATGCGTGGGTCGCCCGACTGCGCGTGCCCGCGAAACCTGCTAATTTCGCCGCGGCTTTCGCGACCCATCGTCTTCCGGTCCCAGGGGAGAGTGGCAGCATGCCCGACACCACCACCGCCGTGCGCATCCGGCCGCTGGACGAGCTGGACATCTCCGGCATCAGCCGGATCGACGAGCGCATCTCGGGGCTCTACCGGCCGGAGATCTGGGAGGAGCGCGTCATGTACTACACGCGCAGGGATCCCGGCGCCTCGCAGGTGGCCGAGCAGGGCGGCAGGGTGGTGGGCTTCATGCTCGGGGACTTGCGGGCCGGCGAGTTCGGGCTCGACGAGCCGAGCGGCTGGATCGAGCGCTTCGGTATCGACCCCGACCACCGCGGCCAGGACCTCGGCCGCCGCATGTTCGACGCCATCCGCGCCCACTTCGAGTCGCGCGGGGCCAAGAGCGTGCGCACGCTCGTCGACTCCACCGACGCCGGCGTCGCCGGGTTCCTGAAGGCGATCGGCTTCACCCCCGCGCCGCTGCAGGCGCTCGAGATCCGGCTTCCCGGCCGCTGAGGACATCCTTGTGAAAGTCGAGAACGTCACGCTGGAGCGGAAGTACCACGACGCGGTCGAGCACTGGCGCCGTCATCACTTCAAGGACTACGAGACGCTGCTCGACTCGTGGGAGAAGTACTTCCCCAAGGACGAGAAGTTCTGCCTCTGCGCCAAGATGGAGTTGAACACTCCTGACGTCATCCACATCGGCGCGCAGAAGGGCGAGGCCAAGCGGCACAACCCGGAGGAGCTCACCGAGGACCAGGCGCACCACCTGCTCGCGATCGTCAAGGCGCAGGCCTCGACCGAGTTCGGCAGCATCCAGCAGCACGCCGGCACGATCGACCGCGCGCACGATGATCAAGACCGCGCCTGGGTGATGCGGGTGATGGCCGAGGAGCTGCGGCACGGCTACCAGATGCTGCACCTGCTCCTCTCCAAGGACTGGTCGCACGTGAGCGGCGGCGTCACGGGCCCGCAGATGGTCGAGGAGATCCTGTCCATGACCACGGGCAACCACGTCCTGGACGCGTTCAACCTCGACTACGACTCGTTCATGGACAACATCGCATTCGCCGCCATCATCGACCGCGTCGGCAAGTACCAGCTCACCATGCAGAAGGTGTGCGCCTACAAGCCCATGGCCGACAGCATGCCGCCGATGCTGCGCGAAGAGGCGTTCCACCTCGCGGCCGGCGTCATCCCGCTCCGCCGCTTCGCCGAGCGCGCGGCCAAGGGCGATCCGCTCGCGAACATGCGGCTGGTGCAGGAGAGCATCAACAAGTGGTTCCCGCGCGGCCTGGAGATGTTCGGCGACGAGCGCGGCGGGCAGAAGAACATCCAGTTCGGCTTCAAGGACCTGACGAACCGCGAGGCGGTGACGCAGTACATCGAGGAGGTGCGCAAGATGCTCCGCGACATCAACACGCGGTTCGTGCGCGCGCGCTTCCCCGACTACGCGCCGGAGAAGGCCGAGGCGGTGATCGAGGAGCTCGAACGAACGAGGGGTTCGCATCGCGGGCTTCAATCAGAAGACCTGCTCTATCTCCCCGACCCGCGCTTCTTCCGCCGCAAGGGCGAGCCGGCGTTCCAGATGATCGGCATCCAGGGCGAAGCGTTCACCGACGTCGACGCCTACCTGCGCCACCTGGCGCAGCACCTGAACGACGGCTACGTGGCGAGTCGCGACATGCGGCTCTACGCGGAGACCCTGCGCAAGGTGGTGGCCGGTGAGCTGACCGTGGAGCAGGGCGTGAAGGCGATGCCCAAGTTGAAGCGGGTCGGCGGCACGTGCCCGTGCAGCAAATCGGTGCGCTGGGTGATGGAAGAGAGCAACGGCGCCGAAACCACGGTCATGACCCGCCCGGCGTAAGGCCGGTTCGCGGCTCCGCCCCGCTCCATCGAGTGCTGCGCCTCGCTCCGAGGCGACCCCTCTCCGAAGGACCGCATGATCCACCAGGCTCCGCCCCGACTGCGCGTACCGTGCGTGGCGTACTTCTGCATGGAGTACGGGCTCCACGAGTCGTTCCCCATCTACGCCGGCGGCCTCGGCGTGCTCGCCGGCGACTACATCAAGGCGGCGCACGACCTCAAGCTGCCCATGGTCGCGGTCGGCCTGCTGTGGGAGCGCGGCTACTGCGTGCAGCGGATCGGCGCCGACGGGCGACCCTACGAGGAGTACCCGGCGTACGACACCGGCTTCCTCGCCGACACCGGCGTGCGCGTTCGCGTTCGCGTGCGTGGCCAGGAGGTGCCGGTGCGCGTGTGGGCCACCGACCGTTACGGCACGGTGCCGCTCTACCTGCTCGAGCCCGTGCACCTCGAGGATCGCTGGATCACGCATCGGCTCTACGAGAGCGGAACCGACACACGCATCGCCCAGGAGCAGCTGCTGGGGATCGGCGGTGTGCGCGCGCTCGGCTGGCTGGGCTTGAACGTGCGTACGTATCACTTCAACGAGGGCCACGCCGTGTTCGCCGGGCTCGAGCGCATCGCCGAGCTGATGGAGGCGGGGCTGCTGTTCCCCGATGCCTGGGCGCGCGTGCGCAAGCAGACGGTGTTCACCACGCACACGCCCGTGCGCGCCGGCAACGAGGAGCACACGATCGCGGACCTGAAGCGCATGGGTGCCCGGCTGCAGCTCTCGCGCGGCGAGATCAAGGCCATCGGCAGCGACCCGTTCAACATGACCGTGGCGGGCCTGCGGCTGTCGCGCGCGGCGAACGCGGTGTCGCAGCTCCACGGCGAGACCGCGCGTGCGATGTGGAAGGACGTCGAGGGCGCCTGCCCGATCGGGGCGATCACGAACGGCGTCCACCGCGCCACCTGGCAGGCGAGCGAGATCCGAGACGCCGGGGATTCGCCGGCGAAGCTCTGGGACGCGCACGTGGGCCTCAAGGCGCAGCTCCTCGCCGAGATCCGGCGCCGGCAGAACGTGGCGTTGGACCCCGATCAGCTGCTCATCGGCTTCGCCCGCCGCGCCGCCGGCTACAAGCGCAGCGACCTGCTGCTGCGCGACGAGGTGCGGCTCGCGCAGCTGCTCGGACAGGAGAACGTGCGCGTGCTGTTCTCGGGCAAGGCGCATCCGGACGACTCCGCCGGCCACGACATGGTGACGAAGCTCGTCCAGGGCGCGCGCAAGCACCCGGGCAAGGTGCTGTTCCTCGAGAACTACGACATGGCGCTCGGGCGTTTGCTCACGCGCGGCTGCGACGTGTGGCTCAACAACCCGGTGCGGCCGCTGGAGGCGAGCGGCACCTCGGGGATGAAGGCGGCGATGAACGGCGTGCTGAACGTGAGCATCCTCGACGGCTGGTGGCCGGAAGGCTGCGAGGACGGCGTCAACGGCTTCGCCATCGGCAAGGGCGAGCCGGGCGACGACGCGCGCGACCTGGAGGCCGTCTACGACACGCTCGAACGGCGCGTGATCCCGGCGTTCGCCGATCGCGCGCGCTGGTCGAAGATGATGGCGGCGAGCGTGCACATGGGGGTGACGAAGTTCAGCGCGGAGCGGATGGTGCGCGAGTACTTCGAGAAGCTCTACGACATGCCGGCCGCCGCACCGGCGCTCGCCGCGGCGCGCGCCTAGGGCGCGGCGCGCGCGGTCGCGGTCAATCCCGCCGCTCGAGCCCGGCGGTGACGACGCGGAACACCTGCGAGACGAACGCGTCGGTGAGCGGCTGGTGGCGGACGAGCATGCGGTAGAAGAGCGGCCCCACGAGCAGGTCGACGGCCACGTGCGGCGGGACGTCCCTGCGCACGACGCCCGCCGCCTGGGCCTTGCGCACCATGTTCGCGGTCGCGTCCGAGCGCGGATGGAACAGGCCGTCCAGCAATGCGGTGCGGATCTCGGGGTCGTGCTGCGCCTCGCCGACGAGTGAGGTGAGCAGCCGGCCCACCAGGTGATCCGATGCCGCGGCGATGCCCCGCATCTCGGTGCGCACCGCGCCCAGCGGATCCGGCCCGCTCGGGGGCGGCACGGCACGGGCCGCCATCTCCATCAGCAGCTCGACCACGAGCGCGGCACGATTGGGCCACCAGCGGTAGATCGTGGTCTTGGCGACCCCGGCGCGGGCGGCGATCGCCTCGATCGTGGCGGCGGCGTACCCGCCCTTCTCCACGATGGCGCGGGCGGCGTCCAGGACCGCGCGGCGCGCCTGCTGGCTGCGGGGACGCCCGCGGGGAGCCGTGGTCCGGGCGGCGCGGGGCGGTGACATGCCGGCAGTTTACGCTACGCAACGTAGCGTAAACAAGCGCCGGGGCCGGTCGCGGCAGGGGCGGGGCGAGAATTACTGAATCGCTACGCCGCGTAGCGTATCTATGGATGGTACCGATTCACTTGCCGCAGTGGCACCGGCCGCCGCCCGCCGCTTCGCCCCCGGTTCTCGACGGGCCCGGACCTCACCTTCGATCCACGAGGGACCGATTCATGACCCCGAGAGCATTCGCATGGCCCATCGCGGCGCTGGCGCTCGTCGCCGCCGCACAGCCGGCCGCGGCGCAGTGGTCGCGCGTCGAGGGCGTGCCCGCGGAAGCGGTGATCGCCGTGCGCTCGTTCGGCGACACGATCGTCGCCGGAACCGCGTCGCACGCGTACGTCAGCACCGACGCCGGGGCGGCCTGGCAGCCGTCGGCGCCGCTCCCCCCGGGCGTCTCCCTCGCACAGGCCCTGCTGGTGCGGAACGGCACGCTCTACGTCGGCACCGCTCGCAGCGGTGTGCTCGTGAGCCACGACCTCGGGCTGTCGTGGCAGCCGTTCAACGACGGCCTCGTGGGCGGCCTCTTCGACTCGCAGCTCGACGTGTCGGATCTGGTGATGCGCGGCGACAGCCTCTACGCCGCCACGCTCGGTGCAGGCGTGTACGTGCGCAACCTGGCCGCCGCCGGCACGTGGCACCATTTCGGCGAGGAGTTCGAGCCGAACCAGGCGTCCAACGTCCGCGGCCTCGCCGTGGGCGGGACGCGGCTCATCGCCGCCGCGGGCGGCAACGGCACCGTGTTCTTCCGCGATCCGGGCGACGCGGACTGGACGCAGTCCTTTCTCGACAACGTCGGGCTCCACCCCGGGCTCCAGGCGTTCGGCGCGGTGTGGACGGGCACGGGCTGGGTGGTCGCGACCGGCGCCGGGCAGCGCGTCTTCGACAGCGTGAACGGCGAGCAGCCGTGGACGATCGTGAACCTCGGCCTCGGCAACCTCGACTCGGAGACGCTGGCGACGCGCGGGCACGAGGTGTTCGGCGCGTTCAACCGCCCGCTCGACGCCGTGATCGCGCACAGCGGCGACGACGGCCTGACCTGGGAGGCGCTGGACGACCTGCCGGGCGTGCTGGTGTTCGGCATGGCGACCGTCGGCACCGACCTCTACGCCGCTCGTGCCGACGGACTGTTCGTGCGCTCGACCGCGACCGTCTCGGTCCCGGTCGCCGGCGCGCGCGCCGGGCTCCGGCTCACACTCGCCGGGTCGCAGCCGGTCGTGCGCGATGTGCGCCTGCGGTTCGACATGCCCGAGGCCGGCGACGCCACGCTCGAGGTGTTCGACCTCGCCGGCCGCCGCGCCGCCCGCCTCGTCCAGCCGTCCCTCACCGCGGGCCCGCACGAGGTGGCGTGGAACGCCCGCGACCTCGCCCCCGGCGTCTACGCGGTCCGCCTCACCGCAGCTCGCCAGCAGGAGGTGTTGCGGATCGTGCGCGCGCGCTAGCGGCTCTTCACCCCTGCGCGCCGGCCGCTTCGACGACCCGCCATCTCCGCCCTACTGCGCGAACGGGTCCAGGACCGTGACGCCACGGGCTCGTAACCGGTCCGCTTCTGCCTTGTCGAGACGCGAGACGAACGCCGCGCTCCCGAGCCGGCCGCCGTTGAGCGTCGTGCGGATGATCGGCAGCCATCCGCCGACGACCAGGACGTGCTCCCCCGTGAGCTGGCGCGCGCGCTCGAGGATCTCGTCGCGGTCGCGCATCATGCGCAGCCGTCGGTGCTGGTTCTCGAGTGCCGGCCCGCGCCACACGTCCAGCACCACCGACTCGCCCCCGATCGCGGCCGGGCCGATCGCACCCGATGACGACTCTCCTCCGGGTTCGGCCAACCGGATCTTGAGCAGCCACGGCGAGGCGAGCAGCGCCACGCAGAGCACGGTGAACGACGCACGCCGCAGTCGATGCGCGAGCAGCATGAGCGAGAGGGGAAGCGCCGGGATCAGGTAGGCGGTGTCGAGCGGCACGCAGGCGAACACGGCGAGCACGCCGCAGATGCCGCCGAGCCAGCCGAGGAGCTCCACGGGGGGCAGCGAGCGATCGAGAACGGCCGGGGCCGCGTGCGCGCGCCGCGGCCACAGCGCCATGGGCACGGTCACGAGCAGTGCGAGCGCACCGGGAATGCCCCAGAGATCCACGCTCAGCTGCTTCGCGATCCAGAGCGGTGGCACATGGGTGTCCCCGTAGCTCCGAAGGAACCCGAGCCCCAACGGGAGGTACAGAGGCGCGAACGCGAGCGCCGCGACCAGGACCGCGGCGGCGGCGAAGGCGAGGAGGCGCCGGACGCGTTCCACGGACCCGTCCGACACCGCCAGCGTCGCGGCGAGCGGGAGGAACCAGACCACCGTGGGGAGCCGCGTGCCGATCCCAAGCCCGAGCAACACGCCGGAGAGCACCGCACGCGAGTTCCATGCCGCGTACCAGGCCGCCGCGACGAACGCCAGCCCCCAGGCGTTGTCGAGCGCCTGTACGCTCACGATGTGCAGCGCCGGCACCGACGCCAGTGCGAGCCCGGCGAGCAGGGCGCCCTGGCCGCCGGCGCGGCGGAACGTGAGCGCGAAGAAGCCGGCCGCGAGCGCGGACATGACCGCGCTCGCGCCACACAGAACGCGCGGTCCGCCGCGCCACAGGAGCGCACACGCGAACTCCTGCACGGGGTAGCCGGGGAAACGCGACGTGACGTAGCGGCCGGTCTCGGCGAGCTGCCGCGCGGTGAAGGCGACCCCCCAGGCGTCGGGGTCGGTGCCGTAGCCGGGACCAAGGAATGGCACGCGCATGAGGAACACGATCACGAACACCACGCCGAAGAGCGCCGCGTGGCTTCTCGGGCCCGAGCTGAGCACGTCGATCACCGAAGTCGCTCGACGAGCGCTGGCGCCGGCGGACGGGGTCTCCACTACAGCCCGCGCACTTCGCGGTCCAGCTCCGCGCGCAGCCTCCTCCACGCGGCGCGCACGTTGACGGCGTTCGCTCTCGTGTACGCCGCCGGGATGCGCGGGTCGCCCGCGGCGAGGCGGGTCATCGACGCGTAGCCGGGGCCCGCGAGCCGGCGGCGGGCGGCGTTGCCGCCGAGCCTCGCCAATGCGCGCGAGACGAGCCACGGCAGGTGGCTCGTGCGTGCGAGTGCGCGGTCGTGCTCGGCCGGCGTCACGAGACGCGGCTCGGCGCCGATCGCGCGAACCAGCGCGCGCACGATCGCTGGCACGCCGCCGCGTGCCGGCAGCAGCGCGAACGGAGCGCCGTGGAAGAGCTGGGCACTCGCGCCGGCGAGGCCCTTCCGCTCGTTGCCCGCGATCGGGTGCCCGCCCACGGCGCGCACGCGCCGCGACGCCCGCGCCAATGCCACGGTGACGCCGCCGCCGCGCGCGCTCCCGGTGTCGAGCAGCGCCGCGCCCTTGGGCAGCGCGGCCGCGACGCGGTCGATGACGACCGGCAGCGTGTCGACCGGCACCGCGACCACCGCGAGCTGGGCGCCGCGGCAGGCGGCCTCGAGCGTCGGCGCCAACTCGTCCACCGCGCCCTTCGCATGCGCTTCGCGGCCAACGGCGGCGCGCGTGTCGAAGCCCACGCGATGCCAGCCGCCGGCGGACTCGAGCGCCAGCCCCAGCGAGCCGCCGATCTGGCCCAGGCCGATGATCGCGACGCGACGCGGTGCCGGCCCGCGCGCCGCCCCTGCGGAGGAGGCCGGCGCCGTCGCCAGATCCGGCCGCAGCGCCGCGGCCTCGTCCAGGTAGATGGGGATCAAGCGCACGCCGCGCGGCACGTCGCGCAGCGTCAGCAGCACGCGCACGATGCGCCGCGGCGCACCCGGGACCGCCAGCTCCACCGCACCCAGCAGCGGCACGTCGGTCCAGCCGATGCGGCGCGCCGAATGCGCGGGGAAGTCGGCGGTGAGGTCGGGCGTGGCCGTGAACACCGCGCTCACCACCTTGTCCGCGGTGACGCCGTTCCTGCGGATCATCGTCTCCAGCAGCCGACCGGTCGCCTCCCGGATGTCCGCCGCGCGGTTCGCGCGCACCGAGATGGCGCCGCGCACGGCGGCGATCGTCGTTCCAGGCATCGGAGCCTCCCGTGATCGAAAACGAATCGCGGGAGCATAGGACAACGGCGGGCTCGACGGGGCCGACCGCCTCAGCTCGGGAACTTCATCCGCTCCACGAGCGAGGCGTAGCGCGGGTCGCCGCGCAGGGAATCGAAGCGCGGGTTCACGCGCATCCACACCATGGCGCGATCGTGCTCGGCGAAACCGCGCTCGAGCTTCG
>DATLUU010000188.1:0-2873 GCA_035577885.1 Verrucomicrobiia bacterium | reverse complement strand
CTGTGCGCCACGCCTCCATCAGCGATGAGCGCCCCCACCTTCGTCACATCGTGGGATGTGTGCAGTTCCGGCGGCCGCCCCTTCTCCGGCACCAACTTGGCAGGGTTGAAGAGGCAGCCGGCCCGCCAGACTTGTGTCAGTCGTGTGCTAGCGATCGGTGGTGCGGATCTACCGACGCTCAGCGCTCCACGTTCACCGCGCACACCTGGCAGAGCCGGTGGAGCGTGGTGAAGCCGGTCAGCTCCACGTCGGGCGTCAAGTAGCCGTCGCGCGCGGGCTCCTCGCGCATGAGGTCGGTGGAGAGGTACTTGGAGCTGCTGTCGGGGAACACGGTCGCCACCACGGCGTCAGCGCCCAGCTCGTTCTGGATCTTGAGCGCGCCGACGAAGTTGGCCCCGGACGAGATCCCGACCGCGATCCCCAGCGTCGCGGCGAGCTTCTGCGCCATCAGGATCGCGTCGCCGTCGTTCACCGCGACCACGGGATCGAGCTGGTCGAGACGGACGATCTCGGGGATGAACTCGTCCGAGATCCCCTGGATGCGGTGCCGACCCGCGTGGCGGCCGGTCGAGAGCGTGGGCGACTCGGCGGGCTCGAGGGGATGGATGCGAACGCTGCGTTCCTGCCGCTTGAGGTAGCGCCCCACGCCCATCACCGTGCCGCCGGTGCCCACACCGGCCACGAACGCATCGGGCGGGCGTCCGCACTCGCGGAGCTGCATCCAGATCTCGGGCCCGGTGGTCGCCTCGTGCGCCTGGACGTTCGCGGCGTTCGCGAACTGCCGGGGCAGGAACACGTGCGCGTGCGAGGCCGCGTACTCCTCGGCCATGCGGATGCCGCCCACGAAGCCGCCCTGCGCGCGCGACACGGGCACGATCGTCGCTCCCATGGCGTGGATCAGGTCCACGCGCTCGCGGCTCATCCAGTCGGGCATGAAGATGGTGACGGGGTGGCCGAGCGAACGCCCCACGCAGGCGAACGCGATGCCGGTGTTCCCGCTCGTGGCCTCGGCGATCGTGTCGCCGGGCTCGATCCGGCCCTCGGCATAGGCGCGACGGAGGATGTGCAGCGCCATCCGGTCCTTGATGCTGCCGGTGAGGTTGAAGTGCTCGGCCTTGGCGTGGACATAGCGCCGCTCGCCCTGGTAGGTGAGCTCGATCTCGAGCATGGGGGTGTTGCCGATCAGGCGCGCGAGCGAGCGCAGGCGGTCCTCGGTCCGGGCGCTGCCGGCGGGCGTCATGGCCGGAGCGGCCGCGGTGCGCCGTGGGATGGGCGACGGCTGGAACTCCATGCATTCCACGCTACGCCGCGCCGGAACGCAGGCTCAATACTCCTTAGGTCCCCCGTGCCGCGGTGGGCATCTCCCCCCAGCGAATGTTGGATAGAGTGCGATCGCTCGACGCAGCGCGGCCTTCAGCGCAGTCGCTGGATTGGGATCGAGCGCCCTACGGGCCGGCCATTCACCACGAGGCGCAGGAAGTACGCCCCGGCTGGCAGCGGCCTCCCGAGTCGATCGGTGCCCTCCCACGGCGTGACGAACCGCCCGGGAGACCTCCACGCGGGCTCCACGGGGCGTGCGACCTCGCGACCGCCCACGTCGTAGGCGAGCACCGCCACCGTCGCGCCCTCGGCCACGTCGTAGGCCAGCGCGACCGAGGCTCGCGACGGGTTGGGCGAGGGCGCGTGGAGCGCGTGGCGGAGCGGCAGCAACGCGTCGGCACCGACCGTGTCGGTCACCCGCACACGCATCGATGTCGGCCCGTAGTCCACGGCCCAGAACAACCCCGGAGGCAGCGCGGGGAGATTGTGGAAGTGAAACGCGCCCACGTGGGTACCGTACGTGACCAGCACGAACTCGTCGCCCAGCGCGGGCACGAACCCGTTCGTGAGCGTGAGCCGGAGTTCACCGTCGAAGTTCGCGACGAACGTCACCTGGATCTGGTCGTGTCCGGCGCCGGGAGTAAGTCCCCCGACCTCCATGGCGGCGACCGCGCCCGGGTCGACCGTGAGGCGCCCCATGGAGAGGATCCCCGTGGACGAGCCGGGAGCGAGCGTCCCGAGGGCGTTCACATTGACCGTCCCGGCGATGTTGCCCGTCCCCGCGAGCGCGGTGCCAGCGGAGACAATCACGTTTCCGGCGCTCGTGGCGGAACCGGACGTGTTCGCCACGCGGAGCGTGCCGGCAGCGACGGTCGTGTTGCCGGCGTAGGTGCTCGCCGCCTCGAGCACGAGCGTCCCCGCGCCCAGCTTGGTGAACTGGGGATGGGGACCCGACGACGAGATGATCCCGCCCAGGTGCAGCGTGCCCGACCACACTCCGACCGTCGTCGCACTCACGATATCGATCGGCCCGTTCCAATGATTGTCGCCGTCCACGGACTGCATGGCCCCTGTGCCGTCAAAGTCGCTGCTGATCGAGAGCGGCTCCTGCTCCACCGAGATGCCGCCCAGCAGCTCGAGCGCCGCGCCGGACGAGACGACGGTCCCATCGCTCGAAACGTTGGCTGCTCCGAGAGCGCTCCCATTCGTGATGCGCAGCGCGCCCGCGTCGACCTCGACGCCGCGGGAGAACGTGCTGGCGCCGCCAAGCGTCAGCCGGCCGTTGCCGGTCTTGAGCAGCGCGGGAGCGGTGCCGGAGGTGGCGCTGGTGTTGATGATGTCGGAGTCGATCGTGATTTCGGAGACAATACTCGGTCGGTCGATCACGCTGATCTCGCGTGTGCCGCTCGTGGTCGCGAGATTCAACGGGCCACTCGTGATCGTCGCCGGAGCATTGTTCACGGCGCCATAAGAGATGAACGCTCCCAGCGTGGAGATGGCGAGCTGATCACCGATCTTCACGGTGGGTGGACTGCCGGGCACGGTGAAATCGA
>DATLUU010000187.1:0-2480 GCA_035577885.1 Verrucomicrobiia bacterium | reverse complement strand
CGCGAGCTTGACCCGCAGCGTGCGGCCATCGTCATGGCGAGCGGGTTGGAGCTACTACAGGCCGACCCGCTCGCGCGCTTCCAGACCGGGAGCGCCGAGCAGGAGCGTCTGGTCCGTGAACTCGGGAAGGGCGAGATCCTGCTGGGCTCGGGCCACAAGGCGGGGAAGACGCACATCGGCGTCGCCATCGACATCGCCCTGGCCCGCGGGAAACGCGAGCTCGCCGGCATCCCGCTGCCAGCGCTTGGGACGCCCAACGCCGGCGTCGTCACCGTACTGGACTTCAAGCAGCAGCGGCTCTCGGTCCAGCCCAAGTTCCTGGAGTTGATCGGGAACTGGCCGCACCACGCGGAGTGGAACGGCGAGACGCTGACGAGCCTGCGGATCAAGCCGGACGGCATGCGTTCGAACGATCCGCGCGACTGGTCCTCGACGCTGTTCGTGTCGGCGAAGAACACGGCGAGCGGCACCGGGTTCCGCGGCCAGCGCTACCTGTGCGACGAGCCGCCGCCGATGTGGCTCCTGCGCGAGTTGCGGAAGATGGGCGAGGCGAGCGGCATGGTGGTGGGCGTCATCGCCGCGACGATGCTCAAGCGCTCGCAGTGGTTCCCGCTCCGGCCCGACTACCCGGTGGAGATGGAAGGGAAGTGGGCGAACGGTTTCCTGCGGCTGCGCGCGCCGGCGTTCAACCCGGAGAACCTGGACGACACGAGCATCGGCAACCGCTTCCTGACGCGGCGCGACAAGGAAAAGCTGCTCGAGCAGTACGCGAACGACCCCGACCGTGACGCCCGCATCTACGGGCTCGAGATCGACACCACCGGAGCGTCCCCGTTCCGCCGCATCTTCGACGAGCTCCGCCGCTGGCTCGAGCGCTGCACGGACGGCGAGACGCTGCCGTGGGAGGTGACGCGCGAGATCCTCACGGTGCGCGACGGGCGGACGACCGTGACCGAGGTGGTTGAGGTCGAAGTCTGGGAGGAGTACGACCCGCGCTGCGTCTACCGGGTGATCGTGGACCTGTCCATGGGCATCGACGACGGGCTCCACGACCCGTGCGAGGTGGACGTGTTCAACATGACCCGGCGCACCCAGGCGGCGCGGTATTCTGGATACCTCGGGGAGTTCGGCACCGGCGTGCTCGCCGCGGGGCTGGAGAAGCGCTATGGAACGGCGCTCACCGACCCGGACATGAGCGGCGGCTACGGGCTACGGTTCATGGCCGGCTACCGGGCGGCAGGAGGTAAGAACCTGCACCGTAGCGTGATACGGGACCGGAAGGGGCAGATAGAGCGCGAGGACTACGGCTACCGTGTCGATGGCGAGTTCCGCGCGGCCGGCGTCTCGGCGCTGACCGAGGCGCTGGTGGCGAGCAAGTCCGGGCGCCCGTACCTGACGCTCCGGTCCCGCGCCATGGTGTTGGAACTGATGGACTTGAGCACGAACGACAAGGAGAAGTTCGTGACCCAGCCGGGGACGCACGACGAGGGCTTCATCATCGCCTCGCGGTTCGCGATGCTGCTCCGGCCGGACAAGCCCGCGTTGCTGCCGCGGCCGCGGATCTCGAACGACCCCATCTCGCCGGTGGACGTGCTGCGGAAGGCGCAGGGGCTGCCGCCGCGGCGGACGGTGGGCCAAGCTCGGCGGCCGGGGGCGCTCAGGCCTGCGGCGCTCTCGCGCGGTCGTCGCGGGTGAAGCCGATCCGCTGGGCGTTCGACGCCGTTCTGCTGGTCGGCGCGTTCCTGACGCTGCCGGTGTGGGGGCCGCTCGTGCTCGTGTGGGCGGCATGTCTGGCCTTGGGGAGGGCTCGGAGATGAACGGATTCTGGTTCGGGTTCGGCTTCGGCGCGGTGGCTTTCGGGATGCTGGTCGTGGCGATCATCCTGCTGCTGGACAAGGTGAGCCGGTGGACGATGGGCGTGGACCGCGAGGCGGAACAGGAGAACAAGCGGAGCCAGTTTCGTTGACGCGGCGAGTGCCACTGTTCTATAACCCCCGCGTCGGTGGGACCACTCTCGCTTCGAGGAGGGATGCAACATGCTGAATCGACTCGTCCGGCGCTGGCTCTTGCCCGCGCTGGCTCTGCTGTTCGTGGGGTTGGCGCTCCCGGCACACGCGGCGTGGAACTACGAGCCGCTCAAGTGGCGCCATTTCGGGCGCGGCGACCTCGGCTTCTCCGAGGGCTCCGTCGTTCCGCGCGGCTCGGACACGACCTACGTCTCGGCCGCCGCGGCGCGCGTGGACACCACGACCGAGTGGAACATGCTCGACGCCGAGCCGCAGACTCCGACGTCGATCGGCGGCACCGCGGCCGACTCGTCGCAGATCGGTGCGGTGATCGTCTGCGGTGACTCCACGGTGGCCTCGACGTTCACGTGGGCGGCGACAACCGTCACCATCCAGGTGAACTACGGCCAGCAGAACACGGGCTGGACGACGGTGGGAGCCGCGATTTCTCCGCTCGGGACCACGACACAGAAG
>DATLUU010000186.1:0-3420 GCA_035577885.1 Verrucomicrobiia bacterium | reverse complement strand
TGTAGAGCAGGTCGCCGCCGATCCCGAGCTGCGTGACCTGGAACTCGCCGTGCCGGAACACCTCGCTCGAACCGGAGATCGTGCCGTCGGACGGGTCGTTGAAGCTCCAGTGGTAGACGTCGTCGAGCCGGAACTCGCCGGTGAACGGCCCGGCCGTCAACGGGCGCTCGCTGGCGCCCGCGTTCCCGGGCACCCACGAGAAGTCGGCGAACGCGAACGGCACCGCAGGCGCGTGCGCGGCGGCGGCGGTGTCGGCCGCCTGGGCCGCGGCGCTGCCCGCCGCGGCGCACAGCGCGAGGGACAGCACGAGCGGCCCGCGCCAGCCGGCGCGAGAGCGCATCAGGACCGGGATCATCGGACCTCCCCTGCGTCGAGCGCCAGGTTCAACTCCAGGACGCGGACCACCGGCTCGCCCAGGACGCCGAGCGTCCGTGGCTGCGTGTAACGCCGCACGAGCCGCGCCACCTCCGCCTCCGGGAGCCCCCGCTCGCGCGCGACGCGCGGCACCTGGAGCATGGCCGCGGCGACGCTGATGTGCGGGTCGAGCCCGCTGCCGGACGCGGTGACGAGATCGACGGGCACGGGCACCGTGCACGCCGGATCCGCCGCGCGCAGCGCCGTGATGCGGGCACGGGCCGCCTCCACGAGCGCGGGATTCAGCGGCCCCAGATTGGAGCCGGTCGACGCCATCGCGTTGTAGGCGGGCGAGGTCGCCGATGGCCGGCCCCAGAAGTAACGACTGGAGGAGAACGACTGGCCGATCAGCGACGAGCCCATCACGCGACCCCCTCGCAGGATGAGGCTCCCCCGCGCCTGGTGCGGGAACACGGCCTGAGCGATCCCGGTCACGGCGAGCGGGTAGAGCACGCCGGTGAGGAGCGTGAGCGCGAGCAGCATCCGGAACGATGTAAGCAGCATGGAGCCCCTCCCTCAGACGAGTCGCAGAGCCGCGAGCAGCATGTCGATGAGCTTGATGCCCACGAACGGCGCCACGAGGCCGCCCACGCCGTAGATCAGCAGGTGGCGCGCGAGGATCGTGGCGGCACCGAGCGGCCGGTAGCGCACGCCGCGCAGTGCGAGCGGGATCAGCGCCACGATGATGAGCGCGTTGAAGATCACGGCCGAGAGCACGGCGCTGCGTGGCGTGGCGAGGTGCATGACGTTCAGCGCACCGAGCACCGGGAAGCTTGCCGCGAACGCGGCGGGCAGGATGGCGAAGTACTTGGCCACGTCGTTCGCGATGCTGAACGTGGTCAGCGCGCCGCGCGTCATCAGCAACTGCTTGCCGGTCTCCACGACCTGGATGAGCTTCGTGGGATTGGAGTCCAGGTCCACCATGTTCCCGGCCTCCTTCGCCGCCTGCGTGCCGCTGTTCATGGCCACCGCGACGTCGGCCTGAGCCAGCGCCGGCGCATCGTTCGTACCGTCGCCGGTCATGGCGATCAGCCGGCCGCCCGTCTGGTGCTCGCGGATCAGCGCCAGCTTCGCCTCGGGCGTGGCCTCCGCGAGGAAGTCGTCCACGCCGGCCTCGGCGGCGATCGCCGCGGCCGTGAGCGGGTTGTCGCCGGTGATCATCACGGTCCTGATGCCCATTCGCCGGAGCTGCGCGAAGCGCTCGCGAATGCCCCCCTTCACCACGTCCTTCAACTCGATCACGCCCAGCACGCTCGGCCCGTCCGAGACGACGAGCGGCGTGGCGCCGCGCCGGGCCACGTCGCTGACGCTCGCGCGGACCGGTTCGGGGAGCGCGCCGCCGAGCGACCGCACCCACGCGTCCACGGCCTCGGCGGCGCCTTTGCGCAAGCACCGGCCGTCCAGGTCCACGCCGCTCATGCGCGTCTGCGCCGAGAACGGCACGAACGTGGCGTGCAGCGCATGGACGTCGCGCTCGCGCAGCCCGTACCGCTCCTTCGCGCGCACGACGATGCTTCGGCCTTCGGGCGTCTCATCTGCGAGCGAGGCGAGCTGCGCCGCGTCCGCCAGCGCTTCGGGCGTCACGCCCGGAGCGGGCAGGAACCCGTCCGCCTGCCGGTTGCCGAGCGTGATCGTGCCGGTCTTGTCGAGCAACAGCACGTCCACGTCCCCGGCCGCTTCGACCGCCCGGCCCGACATGGCGATCACATTTGCCCGGGCCATGCGGTCCATGCCGGCGATGCCGATCGCCGAGAGCAGCCCGCCGATCGTGGTCGGGATCAGACACACGAGCAGCGCCACGAGCACGGTGAGCGAGACCGCGTGGCCCGCGCCCGCGACGTTCGCCGCGAACGCCGAGAACGGCAGCAGCGTGCCCACGGCCACGAGGAACACGAGCGTCAGCGCGGCGAGCAGGATGTCGAGCGCGATCTCGTTCGGCGTCTTGTGCCGCTTGGCGCCCTCGACCATGGCGATCATGCGGTCGAGGAACGATTCGCCGGGGTTCGCCGAGACGCGGATCACGAGCCAGTCGGAGAGCACGCGGGTGCCGCCCGTGACCGAACTGCGGTCGCCGCCGCTCTCGCGGATGACCGGCGCACTCTCGCCGGTGATCGCGCTCTCGTCCACCGACGCCACCCCCTCGACGATCTCGCCGTCGCACGGGATGACGTCCCGAGGGTGCACGATGACGTGGTCGCCGACGCGGAGCGTCGTGGCCGGCACCACCTGGACGCCGAGATGGTCGCCGGGATCGTCGAGCTTCTTCGCCATCACCCCGCCGCGCGTGCGGCGCAGCGCCTCCGCGTGGGCCTTGCCGCGTCCCTCGGCGATGGCCTCGGCGAAGTTCGCGAACAGCAGCGTGAACCACAGCCACACGGCGATGGCCCAGGTGAAGCCGGACGGCTCTTCGCCGGGATGGAGCAGCGCGGCGAGACCCAACCCGGTGGTGAAGACGCTGCCCACGAACACGGTGAACATGACCGGGTTCCGTAGCTGGCGTCTGGGATCCAGCTTCTTCACCGAGTCGAGGAGCGCATGGACGACGATCCCGCGATCGAGCCAGGGGCGAGGGGTGGTGGTGCTCATCGCACGCTCGCGGCGAGCATCAGGTGCTCCACGATCGGGCCCAGCGCCAGCGCGGGCAGGAACGTGAGCGCCCCCACGATCAGCACCACCGCGATCAGCAGCCCCACGAAGAGCGGCGTGTGCGTGGGCAGCGTTCCGGCCCCTGGGGGCGTGCGCTTCTTGTGGGCGAGCGAGCCCGCCAGCGCCAGCATGGGCACGATCAGCCCGTAGCGGGCGAAGAACATCACCACGCCGAGCGCCAGGTTGTAGAACGTCGTATTCGCGCCGAGCCCCGCGAATGCGCTGCCGTTGTTGTTGCCCGCCGACGAGAACGCGTAGAGCACTTCGCTGAAGCCATGCACGCCGGGATTGAGGATCGTGGCGCGGCCCGCGGGCAGCGCGACCGCGAGCGCGGTGCCGATCAGCACCAGGAACGGGGGG
>DATLUU010000185.1:0-2053 GCA_035577885.1 Verrucomicrobiia bacterium | reverse complement strand
CGTCCTCACCCTCGATCGCGATCTTGTCGCTGTGCTGCATGCGCTGCGCGATCATCAGCCGGTAGATACGGTCGGTAGCCAAATCTTCCATGTAGCCATCCAGCAGGCTCGCGCCCTTGCCGTTCAGCACGCCGTTCCGGTAGCGGATCACGGTCCGCGTGGCGGCGCGCGAGCCGGCGAGCGACCGCGCGCCGACGCCGGTCGGGACCGGACGCAGGTCGGGGTAACGCGCCTCGCTCGCGTGCCGCGTCGCGATCTGGTTCGGCACCGGGAACTGCGCCACGGCGATCGCGTTCTGGTCCGGGTGCCCGGTCCAGGCGCCGTCCATGCCGCAGGCGGCCTCGTTCCGCTTGTCCTTCTCGAGCGTCGGGAGCGCTCGCGCGTTCAGCTCGGCATCGGCGCGGCTCGGGTAGAGCGCGGTCATGCCGCCGATCGCGAGCGCGCCGCGCCGGTGGCAGATGTCCACCATCAGGTGGCGCAGGCGCTGGAAGAACGGCACGTCGTGCGGGATCGTGTTGCGGTCGGGCAGCACCCAGGCGGGATCCGCCAGGTTCCAGTGGATGAGGCTCGCCATGTAGTCCCAGCGCCCGAGGTTCAGCCCCACGATGTGCTCGCGCAGGTTGTAGAGGAACTCCTCCATCTCGAACGCGAGCGGGTGCGACTCCACGAGCGCCATGCAGCGGATCCAGGTGCGCGGCCAGCCCCGCGCCACGGCCACGGCGGCGAACACGTCCGCCCACCACTTCGCCTCCTCGGCCGACTCGCTCTTCGGGATGTAGATCGCGAGCGGGTGGCGGAGCTTCTCCGGCTCCAGGCGCCAGGCGATGAGTGCGAGATCGAACAGCGACGCGCTCGTCGTTTCCCCGCGGATGACGTTCGCCTGCGACAGGTGCAGCCCGCGCACGCGGTTCCAGATCACGACGCTCGAGGGCTCGATGCCCACGTCACGGCCGCGCTTCGCGTCGCGGTACGTGAGCCGTCCCGTGAGCGCGTCGTGGATGTTGTCCACGCCGCGCATCAGGTTCGGCCACGCGTTCGCCATCGAGTCCTCGAGATCGAGCATCACGCCCGGTGCACCCGAGTTGAGCATCTTCACCACCAACTCGGCGTCGTCGGCGGGGCCGGTCATCTGGTTGCGCTGGTCGGCGCACCACGACGGCAGCTCGATCTTCCAGTCGCCGGTGGTGGCGGGAGAGGGCGCGAGATGATCGGGCAGCACACCCTGCGCGTGCGCGCGCGCGAGGCGCTGCTTGCGCGCGGCGGCAAGTGCCTTCTGGCGCGGCGCGAACTCGGCGTGGAGCGCGCGGAAGAACGCGGCGAAGCCTTGCGGCTGGTCGCGTGCGAGATCGAACGTGTCGGGAGCGTGGTTCATGGGCGCGCAGGGTGGCGGTTAGGCGTCGCGGGCACCAGCGGGCGGCGCAGGGCATCTCCGGTGGCGCGTGAGCCGATGGCGGCAAGTGGTTGTCAGTGGATAAGGTATCGGCCACTGTTCGCGGAGCTTTACGTGTCACTCTAGACTCCGCCGCTCGCTCACACCCCCCCAACGGAGGTTTCCCTTGCCCGCCACCGCCGCACAGCTCGCCGGGTTCGTGGACATGGCGCGCGAGGCGATCCAGCGCGAGTACCCGGTGGCGCTGGTGGTCGTGCTCCATGGCGCGGACGATCTCGGCACGCCGCGCGAGCTGACGCCGGCGTTCCACGGCAGCTTCGACTGGCACTCGGCCGTGCACGGGCATTGGACGGTCGCGCGCAGCGCGCGCCTGCATCCCGACGCGGCGTGGGCGGAGCCGGCGCGCGCCGCGCTCGCACGCTCGCTCACGCCCGAGAACCTCGCGCGCGAGCTCGCTTTCCTGGAGAAGCGCCCGGGCTTCGAACGACCGTATGGGCTCGCGTGGCTGCTCCAGCTCGCCGCCGAGTTGCGCGCATGGAACCACGCCCCGGCGCGTCGGTGGAGCGAGTCGCTGGCGCCGCTCGAGGAGCTTGCAGCGGGGCGGCTGATCGAGTGGGCGACGCGACTGCCGTGGCCCGTGCGCTCGGGCGAGCACAGCCAGAG
>DATLUU010000184.1:0-2991 GCA_035577885.1 Verrucomicrobiia bacterium | reverse complement strand
GCATCGACGCCATCGCGCGCGGCGTGCGGCCGTCGCCGTGGCCGCTCGTGGCGGGTGCGTTGCTCACCTCGCCGCTCGTCTCCTCGTGGGGCGCGCAGGGGCTGCCCGTGCCGGCGTGGGCGGCGGTGTGGGCGGCCGCCCTCGCGCTGGCGTGGCTCGCGCGCCGGCCGCGGTTCCCGACCGAGAAGCTCGCCGCGGCATGGGCGCTCCTGGCGCTCGGGCTCGCCACCGCGCGGAGCGCGGTGCGGCTCTCGGCGCCGTATCACACGCCGGGCTACGAACGCGTCGCCGCCGCGATCGCGCCGCGGCTCTCGGGCATCCCGCCCGACCAGGTGTGCTTCGTCGCGCCCGAGGTGCCCACGTTCGACTTCCACCTCTTCCGCACCGGGCACTACTGGGGCACACCCTACGATCCCTGGAGTGAGGTGCGAGCACGCGAGGTGCGCGAGGACCCGCGTTTGCGCGTGTTCGTCGTCGATCCCACGCGCACCTTCTATGGCGGCTGGCCCGACAGCGCCATGGTGAGCTGGCTCGAGCGCGAGACCACGGAGATCACCGCCCGCATGCCGCCGGGCCCGCACGGGGAGCGGCCGCTTCGCGTGTTCGTTCGTTAACGTCGGACGGGCGCCCATGGGCGAATGACGGCCGCGGCCTTGCGGGCCATGGAAGGTGGCGGGCCGGCAAGCGACCGCGATAGACTGGCCAGCCATTCACCGCCGCACGCGTCAGGCCCCACGCGAGAGCCGGATCCTTGAGCCAGACCAGCATCTTCTACGGGCGACTCGATGCCACCGTCTCCGAGGTCGTGGACGCGGTGGACCTGCTGCCGGATTACGCCCTGGCCGCGATCAACGTGCTCGAAGGCCAGGAGCGGCCGGGCGAGGAGCCCGCGGTCCGTCGCCGGATGCGCTCCGAGGGCATCCGGCCGCGCGAGCACCGCGGCGCGCTGCTCGTGGAGCCCGGCGAGATGGAGCGCTTCTCGGGCGCGGGGCTGCTGAGCGGCGGCGACGAGGTGTACTTCGCCATCGAGTGGAACGACGAGTTCGAGCCCTATCCCGCGCGCGTCACCGCCGAGCTCGTGGACTTCCGCGAGGGCCTGCCGCTCGGGCTCGAGGACTGGATGCTCGAGACCGGCTGCGTGCTCGCCCTGGGCGACGGCACCGCGCTCAACTACGCCACCACCTCGCAGGAGCTGCACGAGCGGCTCGCCAAGCGGTTCAAGCCGGCGCGCAAGTGAGCGAGGAGACATCGCGACTGCTGCCGGTGGAGATCACCGGCCCGGCCGGGCGCATCGAGGGATTGCTGCAGGAGCGCGAGGGTGTCGAGCCGGCCCTCGTGGCGCTCGTCTGTCACCCGCACCCGCTCTACGGCGGCACGCTCCACAACAAGGTCACGCACCGCGTCGCCGCCACGCTGCACGCGCGCGGCGCCGAGGTGCTGCGCTTCAACTTCCGCGGCGTGGGGAAGAGCGAGGGCGTGCACGACCACGGCCGCGGCGAGCTGCACGACTCGCTGGCGCTGCTCGACTGGCTCCGCCGCCGCCACCCGGGCGCGCGCCCGTGGGTCGCGGGCTTCTCGTTCGGATCGTGGGTGGCCTCGCGCGTCGCCGCCGCGGAAGCCGTGGTCGAGCGGCTGATCCTCGTCGCTCCCCCCGTCCACACCCAGACCTTCGAGGAGATGCGCACGTGCCCGGTGCCGAAGCTCGTGATCCAGGGCACGGCGGACACGGTGTGCAGGCCCGAGAACCTCGAGCGGGTGTATCCCTCGTGGGCGGAGCCCAAGCGGCTGGAATGGGTCGAGGGCGCGAGCCACTTCTTCGACCGCCGACTCGCCGAGCTGGGCGCGGCGATCGAGCGCGGGCTGGGTTGAGTGTCACGTCCCAGAGGTACCTTGTCAGTCGGCCGCCGCTGCGACCGCCCTGCTGCGTTGCTCCTCCTCGACGTATCTTCTTGATACGACTTCGTCGTCGCGCCTTGCATGGCGGCCGCAGCGGCGCCCTTTGTTACAAGGTACCTCTGGGACGGGACACTAGCGGACGATCGCCACCCGGCGCGCGCCGAGCGCGCGGCCGTCCACGCGCACGCGCGAGAAGTAGAGGCCGCCCGCGAGCGCGCGCGGCAGCTCCGCCGCGAGCTCGCGCGATCCGGCGGCGAGCGTGCCCTGCTCGAGCACCGCGACGCGTCGTCCGGCGAGATCGTAGAGCGACCACTCCACCGCCGCGGCGTGCGGGAGCCGGAGTGATTGGCGGAGCGCGCTCGTCGCCGGGTTCGGCCAGCACGCGCCCAGCGACAGCGCCGCGACCGGAGGCCCCGCTCCCGTGGTCGGCTGCTGCGGGAAATGGAAATGGACCTGGTCGATCCACCATCCGCCGCCGCCCACGAACAGGTCGCTGCTCATGCGGAAGCGCACGCGCACGGGACCGGGCGCGTAGGGCGAGAGGTCGATCCGCTCCTCGTGCCAGTCCGCACGCGTCCCGCTCCAGCACGGGCCCCCGGGAGCGTCGAACAAGGTGTGCGGGTAGCCCGAGTCGGGGGTCGCCACGCTCCACGCGCCGGCAGCGCCGACCTGGATCTCGACGCGTGCGCCGTCGTTCGCGATGTCCGGTGAGTTCGGCGACCCCTGTTCCAGGTCGAAATGGTGCCGGAACGTGAGCGAGCAGCCGGGCGTGATCCCGGAGACGAGCGGGCCCGTGAGCACGGCATCCTGGTAGGGACCGTAGGGCAGCCCGTCGAGCCCGCAGTGCCAGCTGCCCGAGCCCGAGGGGACCGCGTCGCGCTCCACCGCGTGCCACTCGTCGCGGTGGCTCGGCGTCGCGATCGAATGCGTCCACGGTGACGGGCCCCAGAACTCGTCCACCCCGTCGTAGCCGACGAGCATCCTGTCGAACGCTGGATTCGAATAGCCGATGTTTGCCGCCGCTGCCTTGTCGCGCGCGGCGAAGCGGTACGCGATCGTGCTGCCCCGCGGCACGCTCGAGCCCACCGAGACCAC